>JBNMJI010000344.1:0-1012 GCA_050873725.1 Roseburia sp. | reverse complement strand
AGATGGATGACATTCAATCCCTCTTCCCGAAGGAGGTTGGCAGTCTTCTGTGTTCCGTTTCCGCCAAGGATTACCAGACAATCCAGTTTCAGTTTGTGATAGGTCTGCTTCATTGCTTCTACTTTATCCAGTCCGTTCTCATCCGGCACACGCATCAGCTTAAACGGCTGTCTGGAAGAACCCAAGATGGTTCCGCCCTTGGTAAGAATTCCTGAGAAATCCTTAGATGTAAGCAGGCGGTAGTCGCCATAAATCAATCCCTTGTAACCATTATAAAAACCGTAGATTTCCAACTCATCTACATTATGACTTAATCCTTTTACAACGCCACGCATTGCTGCATTTAATGCCTGACAGTCTCCACCACTGGTCAACATACCTATTCTTTTCATTTGCTGCATCCCTTTCTTTCCTTATTGATGGGCATACGCCCACACATACAGATATATTATAATATATTTTTTTTGAGGGTACAAGCTATAATGCCAGCTTAAGCAATTTATTTGCAGGCAATTACTTTTAAGATATAATCCCAGACTCTCTTTGTGGAAGAAATGCTTAATTTCTCCTCTGTGGTATGAATGGCAATCATGTCCGGTCCAATGGAAACGGCATCCAGTCCGTCAATCTTGCCAGATAAAATTCCACACTCAAGGCCTGCATGAATGGCTTCTACAGTCGGCTCTTTTCCATATATTTCCTTGAAAATGCGAACCATATCATCCCGGAGCACAGAATCCTTGCGGTATTCCCATGCAGGATAATTACCGGTATTGGTCACTCTTCCGCCAAATTCTTCTACCAGCGCAGCGATACGTTTCAAAAGATATTCTTTTGCTGTTCCTACCGCACTTCTTACGGCATACTGTAAAGTCAGCTTGTCTTTTTCCAGAGTCAGGACACCAAGGTTTAAAGATGTCTCTACCAGTCCCTTGATGTCATCGCTCATACGAAGAATTCCATTTGGAAGCAGGTTGATTAAAAGCACTGCCTTTCTTGCTGCATCTTCTGT
>JBNMJI010000343.1:0-1047 GCA_050873725.1 Roseburia sp. | reverse complement strand
GTGGGCATAAGCCCTACAGCATACATAAGAAGGAGTAAATATGACTGAAAATTTTAAATCAGGCTTTGTAACACTGATTGGACGGCCGAATGTAGGAAAGTCTACCTTGATGAATCATCTGATTGGACAGAAGATTGCAATCACTTCCAACAAACCACAGACCACCAGAAACCGTATCCAGACCATTTATACGGATGAAAACAGAGGACAGATTATTTTTGTGGATACACCGGGTATCCATAAGGCGAAGAATAAGCTGGGCGAATTTATGGTAAATGTGGCAGAACACACATTGAATGAAGTGGATGTCATTCTGTGGCTGGTGGAGCCGAGTGATTTTATCGGCGCAGGAGAGCAGCATATTATTGAGAAGTTAAAGACCGTAAAGACACCGGTTATTCTGGTTATCAATAAATTAGATACCTTAGATAACAAGGATAAAATGCTTGAGTATATTGATACTTATCGTAAAGTCTATGATTTTGCGGAAATCGTACCGGCATCTGCACTGCGGGGAGAAAATACGGATGTTATCATTGATTTGATTTTCAAATATCTGCCGTATGGTCCGATGTTCTATGATGAGGATACCATTACCGACCAGCCGGAGCGCCAGATTGTGGCAGAGCTGATTCGTGAAAAAGCCTTACATGCTTTAAATGAAGAAATTCCTCATGGAATTGCCGTTTCCATTGACCAGATGAAGAAACGCAAGGGCAAGAAAATGTTTGATATCGATGCCACGATTATCTGTGAGAGGGATTCCCACAAGGGAATTATTATCGGCAAGCAGGGAGCCATGTTAAAGAAGATTGGTACCAATGCCAGATATGAGATTGAGCGCCTCTTAGATGCCAAAGTCAATTTAAAGCTTTGGGTAAAGGTGAAAAAAGACTGGCGTGACAGCGATTATATGATTAAGAACTTTGGATACCGGGAAGAGGAATTCTAAATATTGACAGTATTATCTTAAGTGCTTCTGGAAAACCTAATTTCATACAAGTATGAAGAAAGGGCAGGAAGGAAGCATATGGTAAGAGCAAGCTG
>JBNMJI010000342.1:0-1074 GCA_050873725.1 Roseburia sp. | reverse complement strand
TTTGATATCGATGCTACCATTATCTGTGAACGGGATTCCCACAAGGGAATTATCATCGGTAAGCAGGGCGCTATGTTAAAGAAGATTGGTACCAATGCCAGATATGAAATTGAACGCCTCTTAGATGCCAAAGTCAATTTGAAACTCTGGGTAAAAGTAAAAAAAGACTGGCGCGACAGCGATTATATGATTAAGAACTTCGGATACCGGGAAGAGGAATTCTAAATATTGACAGTATTATCTTAAGTGCTTCTGGAAAACCTAATTTCATACAAGTATGAAGAAAGGGCAGGAAGGAAGCATATGGTAAGAGCAAGCTGGAATCATTTTACTTTGACCGGAAGTGTAGATGATTATCTTAAGTTTAAGGAACAGGAAAAAGAAGAACAGGATGGAATGGGCAGCCTGGAAGAGAAAGTAAGAGGTGAACAGGACCGTGGGCACAAACGTGATGGTTACGGGTATGGTGCTTACCGCAATGCCAATCAGTGAATATGACAAACGAATTACGATACTGACCCTGGAGAGGGGAAAGATTACGGCGTTTGCCAGAGGTGCAAGAAGACCGAACAGTACACTGCTGGCAGCCTGCAATCCCTTTTCCTTCGGACAGTTTGAAGTCTATGAAGGACGTACCTCCTACAATGTGGTGCGGGCAGAAATCAAAAATTATTTTACCGAACTCACCACAGATTTGAATGATACATATTATGGATTTTATTTTCTTGAGATGGCAGAATATTATGCCCAGGAAAACAGTGATGACCGGGAAATGTTAAAGCTTCTATACCAGTCCTTAAAGGCACTTGGAAAAAAGAATTTTGATAACCGGCTGGTCCGTGTGATTTATGAATTAAAAATGATGGTGTTAAACGGAGTATATCCGAATCTTTTTTCCTGCCAGAAATGTGGAAAAAAGGAATCGATGCAGTTTTTCAGTGTGCAGCGTGCCGGACTTCTTTGCGATTCCTGCAGTGAAACAGAGCATGGCAGACGGTTAGATGCATCTACCATTTATACGATGCAGTATATTATTACCACGGAATCAGCAAAGCTTTTTCATTTTGCAGTATC
>JBNMJI010000341.1:0-1090 GCA_050873725.1 Roseburia sp. | reverse complement strand
TACATGGCTAACAGTAGCATATTTTCCAATATTTGTCAAACTTTTTCCTTGTTTTTGACATTTTATCGTTCTGACTGTTTATTGCTTCTGCCCTTTTATTATCCTGACTGTTTTATACCGGATTTTTCACGTTGACATCAAGCTGTGGGAATGGAATTTCAATTCCATTATCATCCAGTGCATTTTTAATCTCCTCAGTCAATGTCCAGCGGATATCCCAGTATAAATCAGTCGGCACCCACACTCTTGCGCCAATGGTAACACTGCTGTCTCCTAATTCCGATACAAAGACCTGCACTGCCTCGTCCTTAAGCCGGCGTTCTTCGGAAAGAAGTACCTGCTCTATCACAGCCTTTGTCTTCTTTAAATCCGCTGAATAAGACACTCCTACTTCCAAATCAATCCGGCGTTTCTCGCTGTAGGTCACATTGGTAAGACTGCTGTTGGCTAATATTCCGTTTGGAATTACGATAATCTTATTGTCGATGCTCTTTAACTTGGTATAGAAAATCGAAATTTCTGTTACCGTTCCTTCATTTCCATGGGTGTCTTCTACGATATAATCCCCCACTTTAAACGGTTTCAACATCAAAATTAATACGCCGCCGGCAAAGTTGGATAAACTTCCCTGCAGTGCAAGACCTACCGTCAATCCGGCAGAACCTGCAATTGCCATTACGGATGTGGTTGCAATTCCAAAGAGGGAAAGGATAATTACGATTAAGAAGAAATATCCAATGCACTTGACCAGTGCATCCATAAACTGTTTTACACCTTTATCTGCATCCTTTTTATCCAGCCATTTCCGGATGAGTTTCCGGAAAAGTTTGATTAACTTTACACCAATGGCATATACCACGCAGGCAACCACCACCTGAAAGAGAAATGCCAGCAAATCCGGCACCAGTCCTTCCAGATAAGTGCGTACCACTCCCGGTTTCTTAATCTGTTCAATGGCATCGCTGACTTCTTCTGCCGTAATGCCCTCTGTACTAGCTTCTAATGCGGTCAGATTAAATCCCATTTTAATATCCTCCAGTTGTTATTATGAAAGTGCATGAATAAATAATCCACTGCGCAGCTTTGGTTC
>JBNMJI010000340.1:0-1127 GCA_050873725.1 Roseburia sp. | reverse complement strand
GGCTAAGGACACACTTAAGATTGCATTGGCACCAAGGCTTCCTTTATTTTCTGTTCCATCCAGTTCCAGCATCAGCGCATCTAAATTTTCCTGCCGCAACACATTTCTGCCTACCAGTGCTTTTGCAATTCTTGTGTTTACATTTTCCACCGCCTGCTGCACACCATTTCCACCATAACGTTCTCCACCATCTCTTAATTCAATGGCTTCAAATTCTCCGGTGCTGGCTCCGGAAGGTGCTGCTGCCCGGGCAGTGGACTTCTTTCCGGTTGTCTCGGTCTCCACGGTTACTTCTGTTTCTATCGTAGGATTTCCTCTGGAATCTAATATTTCTCTTGCATGAATTCGTGTAATCGTCATTTTTACAGCCATAAAAAAATCTCCTTTTGAAAATATTCTGAATTAATAGTTCAGTATCTCCAAAAGAAGATTTTTTATTCTTTCGAAATAATTTCGATTATACGTTAATCTCAGCTGTCATACCAAGAATTTCTTTGTTGTCATCCAAAATTGGCTGTACCACATTCTTTAAAAAGGCATCTACCTGAATTGGTGCTCTTCCTACATATTTTGCAGGATCCATATTCTGTTTCAGTTCTTCTAAGTTTGTATGGAATGCAGGTTCTGCTGCAATCAGCTCAAGAAGGTTGTTCTCTTTACCCTCCTGTTTTACATTTTTGCCTGCTTCCATGGAAAGTACACGAATCTTCTCATGTAATTCCTGACGGTCACCACCTGCTTTTACAGCATCCATCATAATATTTTCGGTTGCCATAAACGGAAGCTCGCTCATCAGATGTTTGTAAATAACTTTTTCATATACAACAAGTCCGTCTACTACATTTAAGCAAAGGTCTAAGATTCCATCAATTGCAAGGAATCCTTCCGGAATGGAAAGACGCTTGTTTGCAGAGTCATCAAGAGTTCTCTCAAACCACTGGGTTGCAGATGTAATTGCCGGATTTAATGCATCAATCATGACATAACGGGAAAGGGATGCAATACGCTCACTACGCATTGGGTTTCTCTTATATGCCATCGCTGAAGAACCAATCTGGCTCTTCTCAAACGGTTCTTCTACTTCTTTCAGATGTTGCAGAAGACGGATGTTATTGGACATCTTATGT
>JBNMJI010000339.1:0-1172 GCA_050873725.1 Roseburia sp. | reverse complement strand
TATGTATGCTCCGGAAGAATTCCCAAATGCAGTCGTATACTCCCTTGCTTACAATGGTGCATACCTTGGTGCTGAAGCACTCATTACATTAATCATTATTTGTCTGCCACCAGTCCAGAAAGCATTGAATGCCGTTAAGGATATGGCAAATTCGTAATGTAAGTCTGACAAAAAAGAGCGTCTCTTCTAATAGGAAGGGACACTCTTTTTTTGTTGCATTTCTGTATTTCCTTATTTGTCAATGATTACATCTGAATCCAGCCGAAAGCATTTGCAATGGAACTGATTAAAATAATTGCAGCAAAGATTGGGCAGAGGTATTTTATCATCACTACAAATATTTTCTTTCTGCGGAACGGACTGCCGCCCTGGGTTACTTCTTCTTCAATCCGCTGTACTCCCACCACTCTTGACACCAAAAGGCAGGTTGCAATAGCTGCAATCGGCATCATCACGGAATTTGTCAGGAAATCAAAGAAATCAAGAATCTGCATTCCGATAATTTTTACATTCGCCAATGGTCCATATCCCAGTGTAGAAAGGCTTCCCAAAAGAAGCATTACAATGCCGACAATTACCGTTGCTTTCCGTCTTCCCCAGCCCAGCTCATCTTCAAAAGTTGATACTGCGCTTTCCGTTAATGCAATAGAACTTGTCATTGCTGCAAACAGCACCAGTACGAAAAATAAAATTCCGACCCCGGTTCCAAGTCCCATGCGGTCAAAAACCTTTGGAATCGTAATAAACATCAGTGATGGACCCGCCTGCAGGGATTCCGGGTCGCCACCGGAAAATGCAAAGACTGCCGGAATAATCATCAGTCCTGCCATCATGGCAATAGCGGTATCGAAGATTTCCACATTCTTCGTGGATTCCTCAATAGAAACTTCCTTCTTCATATAAGAACCAAAGGTAATAAGAATTCCCATTGCAATGGACAGGGAATAAAACATCTGCCCCATAGCCGTCACTACTGTCATCCAGGAAAAATTCTCAAGGTTTGGCACCAGAAAATATTTCACACCTTTTAAAGCTCCCGGTCTGCTTACGGAATAAACCGTTATTAATATAGAAAGAACCACTAACACCGGCATCATAAATTTCGATACCCGCTCAATCCCATTCCGGACACCGGCAAAAATGATTCCCAGCGTAAATACAGCAAAAAAGGC
>JBNMJI010000338.1:0-1180 GCA_050873725.1 Roseburia sp. | reverse complement strand
GTACAGCGTTAGGAGCAAAAAAAGAAAATATCAGTTTTATTAGTGAAGCACATGAGAAATTCTACTACGAGAAATTGAAAGAAGTAAGGTATCAGGATGTGTACCACAAGGCACTTTGTTATTGCCTGGGCATTAGTGATGATACCAGAAGGAATGCGAACCGCATTTATGATTTTAAGACAGGCTGTGTAAAGACAGAATGTTTACATGAAGGCTGGCAGACCAGCGGAAGCGTAAAAGTAGTCAGAATGGCATTTAATTTATATTGCAATGCCACACCAAGCGTGGATGATTACACGGACGCAGAGGAGCAGGTGGATGAGTGCCAGAGATATACGGTTGAGGATTTGTTCTGCTGTTGCTATGCACCGTATTTTTGGCAGGCAATACAGATTCGATACCCGGAGTATGCCATATACAATAAAAGCCTGTATGCGATGTTTGGAGGGAATGATTGATGTTAAAGATTCGATTGATGGGAACAAAGAATGATATTACATGGTTTAAGAAAATCATGCAGAGACACCCAAAGATAGAGGTTCTGGAAGTATCAGACCTCTATCCTAATAAGGGAACAGACAAATATTACAGAGCTTATGCGGAAGTAAAAAAGAGCAATATTAAAGAAAAATAGTAGAATTCGGAGGAATTTCATCATGTGTAGAGTTATAGTAATCGGAAACCAGAAAGGCGGAGTTGGAAAGACTACCACAACAAGTAATTTAGGAATAGGACTGGCAAAACAGGGGAAGCGAGTGCTTCTAATTGATGCAGATGCACAGGGCAGTCTAACAGCAAGTTTAGGCTTCTTAGAACCGGATAAGCTGGATGTAACGCTTGCTACGGTCATGGCAAATGTAATCAATGAAGTAGATATGGAGCCGGTATATGGCATATTAAAGCATGACGAGGGTGTAGATCTCATGCCGGGCAACATTGAGTTGTCTGGGCTGGAAGTATCTTTGGTAAATGTTATGAGCAGAGAACTTGTACTTCGTACCTACATAGAACAGCAGAAGGACAGATACGATTACATTCTGATAGACTGTATGCCTTCGCTTGGAATGATTACCATAAATGCCTTTGCAAGTGCTGACAGTATCCTTATTCCGGTGCAGGCGGCATATCTGCCAGTAAAAGGTCTGGAACAGCTTATAAAGACCATAGGAAAGGTAAAAAG
>JBNMJI010000337.1:0-1191 GCA_050873725.1 Roseburia sp. | reverse complement strand
ATTCTTGGTTCTGCCGGAAAGCCTGCTGCATCCAGTGCCTTTAACAATGTCGGATTATTGAGATTTCCATTGGTATAAGGGCGAATTTCAACGGTAGTTCCATCATTGGATTTCACCTGAAAAAACATTGCCTGCCCCACTGCTAACTGCACGCCTGCTGCCACTCTCGCCTGAATGGTCTGACCATTTGCCAGTCCTAAAGAAACCGTTCCGTTTTTGATATCATTTACGGTTCCTTCGAATACATTTCCTACCGTCATTTCCCGCACGGCTGATACCAGCTGCTGAACCCCTTGCTGCGGGGCTGTTGCTGTAGCTCCGGTAGCCGAACTTCTGTTGTATTGTGCTAACATGTCTGAAATCTGCATATCAATCACTCCACTCTGTATCGCCAGTTTCTTTGGAATTATTCACTGTAAAAATTCTTAATAAAGGTTCTCCGGTGAATCGGTGTCGGTCCATATTCTTTGATTGCTGCAATATGGGCAGCGGAGCCATACCCCTTGTTATCCGCAAATCCATATTCCGGCATAATTTTCGCATACTCTTCCATCATCCGGTCCCTTGTTACCTTTGCAATGATACTGGCTGCTCCAATAGAAATACTCTTTGCATCTCCCTTGATAATCGGAACCTGGCGAATATCTACGCCCGGTATCGTCACCGCATCATTTAATAATATATCGGGTTTTACCTTTAAATTCGTTATAGCCTGACGCATGGCTTCATAGGTTGCCTGCAAAATATTGATTTCATCAATCCGTCCGGGACCGACCATTCCAATTCCCGTTGCCACAGCTTTTTCCATGATTTCATCATAGAGTTTTTCACGCATGGACGCACTGAGTTTCTTAGAATCATTGATATATAAAATATCACAGTCCTTCGGCAGAATAACCGCTCCAGCTACTACAGGACCTGCCAGCGGGCCTCTTCCCACTTCACCAATGCCGCAGATATAACCGGCATCGGCATATTCTTTTTCATACTTTTTCAGATTCTCTATCCGGGCATATTCGGCTTCTAACTTTGCAATTCTCTTTCTTGCCTTTTCCACCAGATTCTTTACGCCGCTTCGTTCATCTTTCTCATATCTTGTTATAAAATCAGGCAGCATACTGTCTTCTGCTGCCTGTAACTCTTCTTTGATTGCTCCGATTTTCTTCTCTTCTGCCATAATCACTTTATCCT
>JBNMJI010000336.1:0-1192 GCA_050873725.1 Roseburia sp. | reverse complement strand
GTTTTTGTCAGATTATATGCCTGGGGACGGTAATTTTCAAAATATTTAAAAGCCACTACCGGCTGGTCACCCACCGAACCATAGAATTTCTCACTGTCTGAAAGTGCATTTCCGTTGGCATCCTGATAATTTATCGTATAGGCCACCATGTTTCCTGCAATGGCATAAGCTGCAACATATTCCCGGTCTGCTTCTACTACAAAGGCTGATTTTCCGACGGTATTATTATCCCTTCCGCTTTCACGGATTCCACCGATATAATACTTTCCTTCTTCCTTTAACTGGATGCAGGACTGCGCCTGAACCATCACACGGTCACCATATTTCAGCCCGCTGATTTTTATCTCATCCCCTTGACTTATCTTTGCAATCCGATAAGAGGAATTTGTCTCATGATTATCTACCGTAATTCCGCTTGTGCCTTTAAAATATCCCTGGTTTCCGGAGCAGAGCGTTATGGTATAAGTATATTCTGCTTCGTTTCCACCGACCTTTGCCCATGCCTGCAGTGGGAAGAAAAGTGTAAGTAATGTTGTAAACAAAATACTTTTTCGAAGAATGCCTGCCATTCTTTCTCTTATTTTCCGCTTCATTCCTACACCTCCTTATCCGGCTCTGTTTCCACCGGTTCATCCTCTTTACGTTCTTTTCTTATTCTGATGAAAAAGAATGCCATCAGCACAAGTCCTGCTGCCAGTGCCAGCGAAGAAAAAAGAAGTACGTTATTATTATCACCGGTCTTTATCACTGCAGAATGTGATAATGGTGTATCACTGCCTGACGCTAATTCTACCGCAAAATTCATCTGCAATTTTGCCAGCGTATCCTGATATGTATTGCCCTGCGTCTCACCCTCTAACTTTACGGTCAGTGCAAGCTCTGCCTTTTCTCCTTTTGCAAGCTCATCAAGATAAAAATAATCCTCCAGTGCATTGGTTGCCTGATGAAGTCCTTCTCCGCTTTCTCCTACGGTATCTCCGCCAACACTTTCACTGCTGTATAAGGTGCGGACATTTCCATCTGGAGCTGTAAAGGTAAGTATATAGGAATATGCACCACCGGAAGCTGCACTCTGTGAATCCTCCAGACTCTGCAGCACCTGATTGGTCATATACCATCTGGTATTTTCTTCATATGTATTCTCTAATTTCAGACTGAGCTTTACAGTATCTCCCGGCTGAAGCTTATAGAT
>JBNMJI010000335.1:0-1231 GCA_050873725.1 Roseburia sp. | reverse complement strand
TCCTGCCGGTCCTGTCACCAAAACCATGCCTTTTGGCTGCAATCCAAAATCAATAATATTCTGCGGAATTCCAATGTCCTCCGGCTTTGGCAAATCAAAGGTAATAACACGAACCACCGCTGATAATGCACCTCTTTGCTTATATGCACTGACACGGAATCTTGATAGTCCCTGTACCGCAAAGGAGAAGTCATCATCCCCATGCTTTAATAACCGGTCAATATCACGATGATCCGCCAGCTCATAAATCTGCTCTAAATAATTTTCTGTCTCAGGAGGCATCAACCGCTCTCCTTCTTCTTTTATAATGACATTATTGGAACGATATGATATCGGAAGTCCGGCTACAATAAATATATCCGATGCATGCTCCTCTACTGCTTTTTGTAATACTTCTCTTACATCCATAATTTTCCCACCAATCTCTTTATTTCTGCTGCTCCATCAACGGAAGCTTTGTTTCCGCCTGTCTTACATCAGTAGCAGTTTCTTTCCATTCTAATATGCTCCATTCTAACATTTCTCCTGTCTTTCCATCTGTCTCTTCCGTAATGGAAAGCTTTACACATAACTCCTGTGTGTCCGTCTCCGGCACACAAAAGCTTATGGTATCAGCTGCATCCTTCACCTCCGGCAATCCGGAAATTTCCTGCAACGCCATTTCCCTGCTTTCGGATTCTTCCAGAATAGAATCTATTTCTGCTAAAACATCATTTGCCTTATTACATGCTTCATAATAGGCACTCATCTTATCTGCTGCCCGCTCACTGTATTTATAATCCCGAAGGGATGAAGATAATGACAACACTGCGAATAATAAAAAAGTCAGAATCAATACTACCACTAATAAAAAAGAGTATCCAAATGGGCTGGCAATACGCGGTCTGCGTTTTTCTTCGTATAATGCACTCTTACTCATCTTCCGCCGCCTCCCTCTGACTAATTACTTTCTTTAGTTCCACTTCATAAATGGTCTTATCTTCCTCCTCATCCTTCTGCTTTACTGCAAAATGACCGACCATCCGCTGCTCTGCTTCACCCAATGTAATCCACAGGGTATATTCCGCATCTTTCGTCTTGCAGTTCTCCCAGTCAGCATCAAAAGATACCAAAAATGTATTGTCCTCTTTCTCATAATAAGAATACTCTTCCTTCAGATAATCTTCCATATCTGTTCCGGAGCGAAATACTTCTGCTGCCGCTGCAGCCTTATGTACTGCCATATTCATAT
>JBNMJI010000334.1:0-1234 GCA_050873725.1 Roseburia sp. | reverse complement strand
GATGAACCGTATGGTAAAGAAGCTTCTTACTTTAAATCAGCTGGAATTTGGAAATGATGCTATTGTGATGGAACGGTTTGATATTACAGAGCTGATTCGTGGAGTAACTGCCAGCAATGCCATTATCTTAGAACAGAAGGGAGCTATTCTGGAATTTGACGAGCAGCCGCTTTTTGTGTGGGCGGATGAATTTAAAATAGAAGAAGTTATAACCAATTATCTGAGCAATGCAATCAATCACCTGGAAGGCGAAAACAGGATTAAGATTTTCTATGAATGTAAGCAGGATGTGGTAAGGGTCAGCGTGTTTAATACCGGAAATCCAATTCCGGAAGAAGATATTGATAATATCTGGATTAAATTCTATAAGGTAGATAAAGCAAGAACCAGAGCTTATGGAGGCAGTGGAATTGGTCTGTCCATTGTAAAAGCAATTATGGATTCCCTGCATCAGCAGTGTGGAGTCATTAATCATGAAGATGGTGTAGAATTCTGGATGGAATTAGATACCAGCAATCGCGATGATAACGGGGAAGAACATGAAATAACTATTGCCTGAAAGCCGGAAAAATGCTAACATGGGAATAGATTGATAAAATAAGGAGTGCCTATGAGGGACAGAAAGATAAAAACAACGGCATGTGTGCTGTTAGCTGCGTTATTTTTAGGCGGATGTGGAGAGCAGCCGATTGAATTAACAGAGCAGGAAGAACAGACAATTGTAGATTATGCAGCACATGTAGTATCAAAGTATAATATAAAGCAGCAGGACGGAATTGTAAGACTTTCTAAGAGTGAAGAGACAACAGAAGCTGCAGATACCGAGGCTGTGGAACAACCGGATTCCACTGAGCAGGTGCCATCAGAAAGTGGAGATGCAGCAGGAACTCAGGGAGATGTGGCTACGGATAATACCGTATCTTTAAACGATGCAGTAGCAATACCGGGCATTGATGTGCAGTACACCGGTGCGGAATTTGCGACAGTTTATCAGCAGGATTCATCCTATGTGGTAGAGCCGGATGCCGGAAATAAATACCTGATTTTACATTTTCATTTAAATAATGCCGGGACAGAACCGGTAGCTTGTGATATGTTAAGCCGCAAGGTGTCATTCCGCATGACATTAAATGACAGCGTGGAAGCTGTTGCACAGGTTACGATTCTGTTAAATGACCTTGGTACATATCAGGGAACCATTGAAGCAGGCAGTGGCACAGACACGGTTTTGCTT
>JBNMJI010000333.1:0-1238 GCA_050873725.1 Roseburia sp. | reverse complement strand
GTACCGGCTTTTTACTGTCAAACCACAGTACTTTCATGGATAAGGATTCTCCAAATTTACGAAGTACTTCATCCTCATAATTTAAAACACAGACATCGGTGTCTTTCTGATTTTTTGTAATATCTTCCTTTGCCTTAATATAATTTTCCATGGTATGATGACGGTTCAGATGATCCGGTGTAATATTTAAAATAGCAGATACATCCGGAGCAAAATCTACAATTGTCTCTAACTGGAAGCTGCTGATTTCTGCTGCAGTTACCGTTTCTTCTGTGGTATCTGCCGCTACCGATGTATATGGAATTCCAATATTTCCTACGACTTTTACATCCTTAAAGTAATTGGATAAAATTTCTCCCACCAGTGTCGTGGTTGTCGTCTTGCCATTCGTTCCTGTAATTGCAAGGATTTTTCCTTTTGCCACCTGATAAGCAAGCTCAATCTCACCAATAATCGTAATTTTCTTATCACGCATGGCATTTACCAATGGTAAATCGGTTGGAACACCCGGACTTAACACAACAAAATCCAGTTTATCCATCACTTCTTCCGGAAGGGTGCCCACATAGATTTCTGCCTTGGCAAAGCTCTCCGATTTTTCTTTGATTTCTGCTACACTCTGCTTTTCATTTCCTTCAAAAACGAAAATATTTGCATTCTGTTTTTCTAACAGCTCTGCTGCGGCAATTCCACTTTTTCCAGAGCCAAATACCAGTACATTTTTCTCCTGAAATTCCATTTTATTCACTCCTGTCTCTTTATAATCCAATCAATGCAACCAGACATAAGATTGCTGTTACAATTGAAAATACTGCCACTACCCTGGTCTCTGACCAGCCACCTAATTCAAAGTGGTGATGAATCGGAGCCATACGGAAAATTCTCTTTCCACCTGTCTTTTTAAAATAGGTTACCTGAATGATAACAGACAATACTTCTACCAGATAAATCAGTCCCACAATCAGAAGGAAGATTGGCATCTGAAGCATATATGCGGTAGCTGCCACAAATCCGCCCAGCGCCAGAGAACCGGTATCTCCCATAAATACACTTGCCGGATATACATTAAACAGAAGGAATCCCATCAATGCACCTACTACGGCACAGGTAATCGGTTCGATTCCGCTGTTGGTTCCCACTGCAACTACTGTAAAGAAGGTTGCTACGATAATGGTTACGCTGGTAGCAAGACCATCTAAGCCATCGGTAAAGTTGACTCCGTTTACAGTTCCGATTAC
>JBNMJI010000332.1:0-1316 GCA_050873725.1 Roseburia sp. | reverse complement strand
TAGCTATGCTTTCCGTGATATGCTCCCATGCCGCTGTTTCCCACTCCTCCAAAAGGAAGCTTCTCATTGGACAAATGAATAATCGTATCATTGATACAGCCACCACCAAAGCTCACCTTGGAAATAACCGTTTTCTTTACCCTGTTACTCCTTGTAAAAAGATACAGTGCCAGCGGCTTCTCTTTCTTCTGCAATGTCTGGATTACATCTGTTAAATCTGAATATGCAAATACCGGAAGAACCGGTCCAAAGATTTCTTCCTGCATTACCTTACTCTTTTTTGTAAGTCCGGCAAGAACAGTCGGCTCTATTTTTAAAGTACCCTCATCCATCCTGCCGCCGGTTATTATTTCGCCATCCTGCTCTAAAAGCATTTCCTTAAGACGGTTAAAATGTTTTTCATTGATAATCTTTGGATATTCCGGATTGAAAAGCGGCTCGTCACGATACATTTTCCAGATGCAGTGCTTCATTTCGCGAAGCAATGGTTCTTTTACTTCTTCCTGTACCAGCACATAATCCGGTGCCACGCAGGTCTGCCCCGCATTTAAAAATTTGCCCCAGACGATTCTTCTTGCTGCCCGCCTGATATCTGCAGTTTTATCCACGATGCAGGGACTCTTGCCACCCAGTTCCAGTGTAACCGGTGTCAGATGTTTTGCTGCCGCTTCCATCACTGTTTTTCCTACAGCAGGACTTCCAGTGAAAAAGATGTAATCAAAGCGTTCTTTTAAAGCAGCTTCATTCACTGCTCTTCCCCCAAGAATCACTGCCACATATTTTTCATCAAAGATTTCCCGTAACAGCTTAGCCAGCACTTTTGCCGAATGCACCGCATATTCCGAAGGCTTTATAACAGCGCAGTTGCCTGCTGCAATTGCACCAATCAATGGAATCAGTGTCAACTGCACCGGATAATTCCACGGTGACATAATGAGTACGCTGCCATAAGGCTCTCTGTAAATTGTGCTGACCGATGGAAAATGCACAATCGGTGTGCCCACCCGCTTTGGTCTGTCCCACTGTTTCAAATGAGCTATCGTATCGGCCAATTCCCTTCGCACAATTCCAACCTCTGTCTCATAACCTTCAAAGGGAGCTTTCGCCAAATCCTTCTGCAGTGCCAGTAACAGTTCCTTTTCATGTCTGATTACTGCTTTTTCCAGCCGTTTTAACATGGCAATGCGAAAGGCGAACTTCTTTGTCTCTCCTGCAAAAAAATATTTATGCTGTGCTTCTAAGATTTCCTTTATTTCTGACATTCGTTTCTCCCTGCCGTTTTATCCTGTTTCTTCTATAAATAATATCTTCTATAT
>JBNMJI010000331.1:0-1323 GCA_050873725.1 Roseburia sp. | reverse complement strand
GTCATTACCGGACCGAATACCGGTGGTAAAACAGTTTCCTTAAAAACCGTGGGACTTCTCACTCTGATGGGACAGGCGGGACTTCCGATTCCTGCCGGAGACCGCAGTGAGCTTGCTGTTTTTGATGATATTTTTGCAGATATCGGAGATGAACAGAGCATTGAGCAGAACTTAAGCACATTTTCTTCCCATATGACCAACATTATCCACATTTTAAAGGAAGCAAATGAACATTCCCTGGTTCTCTTTGATGAGTTATGTGCCGGAACAGACCCTACAGAAGGTGCTGCCCTGGCGGTTTCCATTTTATCCTATTTTCACAGTCGCGGTATCCGCACCATGGCGACCACCCACTACAGTGAGATTAAGATTTATGCCTTAACTACCAGTGGAATTGAAAATGCCTGCTGCGAATTTGATGTAGAGACCTTAAGCCCGACCTACCGTCTTCTCATCGGTATTCCGGGAAAAAGTAATGCTTTTGCAATTTCTAAGAAGCTCGGTCTTTCCGATACATTGATTGAGGATGCCAGAACCCGTATCAGCAGTAATGAACAGAATTTTGAAGATTTGCTTTCTGATTTGGAAGCAAGCCGCATCACCATTGAGAAAGAACAGGCAGAAATCAACCGTTATAAATCAGAAGTTGCTGCCTTAAAACAGCAGTTAAAGAACAAGCAGGAAAAATTAGACGAAAGCCGGGATGCTATTCTTCGTAAAGCAAAAGAAGAAGCAAATCAGATTCTGCAGGAAGCCAAAGATACCGCCGATGAGGCAATCCGTAATTTCAATAAATATGGCACCACCAGACCTTCCATTCAGGAAATGGAAAAACAGCGTACCAATATCCGGGAAAAAATGGCTGCCAATGAGAAAAAGAGTGCAAAGAAAAAAGAGACTGCCATCTACAATCCAAAGGTTCCAAAGAAGCTTCGCATCGGTGACAGTGTAAAAGTATTAAGCATGAACTTAACCGGAACGGTACACTCCCTGCCGAATGCAAAGGGTGACCTCTTTGTACAGATGGGAATTCTCCGCTCTCAGGTAAACATCAAGGATTTAGTACTGATTGAAGATGCCACTCCGGGCAGCAAGAAATATGCTAAGACCGGTGCAGGAAAGCTTAAGATGAGTAAATCCGCTTCTGTTTCCACAGAAATCAATCTCATTGGAAAGACGGTGGATGAAGCCATTGCACTTTTGGATAAATACTTGGATGATGCTTATCTTGCACATCTTCCTTCCGTGCGCATCGTACACGGAAAAGGAACCGGTGCCCTGCGCAGTGCCGTACAGAGTCATTTGAAACGACAGTCTTATATC
>JBNMJI010000330.1:0-1339 GCA_050873725.1 Roseburia sp. | reverse complement strand
GGCTTTACCAGTGTCAGTCCATGTTCTCCGATGCTTTTGCAGACCCGGATATCTTCTTCCTGAATCTCAATAGCTTCTTTATGAAGCAATTCTTTTATGATTGCAACGGACTCATTTTTATTTTCAATACAGACTTTCTCCATCCGGTTTAATGCCCAGGAAAGATTGACTGCGGTAGGACGGGAAGAATTCAAATATTCTTTCTGTTTCTTAAAGGCTTCATAAAAAGTTTCATAATCCTCAGTCTCTATCGCTTTTGCCAGAAGATAAATGCCAAAACCTGCTGCCACACCAATTGCCGGTGCTCCCCGGACTTTTAACAAATAAATAGCATCCCAGATCTCCTGTGCATTCTTTAATCGGATTAGTTCTATCGTTCCCGGCAGCTTTGTCTGGTCGATGATTTCAATGGCATTCTCCTCATCCAAAAGTGTAACCGTCGCATAGTCCATAATATTCTTACTGTTTTTTTCCTTCTCCATAGCACTACCTCTCCTAATTGTCCTGAGCTTTTATTCTGGCATTCAGTTCTTCTAAATACTCCCAGCGTTCCATCTTGTGCTCTAATTCATCTTCTACTTTTATCTTCTCCTGGGTCAGCTCATTTAACTTCACAAAATCACTGGCACAGCTTCCCATCTTCTCATCCAGCTCTTCTAACTTTGCTTCTAAGGCTGCAATATCATCTTCGATGGTCTCATAGTCCTTCTGCTCCTGCCAGGTGAATTTTAACTTTCTGCCGCTCTTCCAGGTCGCCTTGGAATCCTTCTTTTCGGTATTCTCTGTGACATCCGCATTTTCTGCCTGGTCTGTTTTCTTCCCGGAAGTCTCTGTGCCTGCATTTCCTACTGTAGTCTCTTCTTCCGGCCGCTTGGCAAGATAATCCGTATAACCGCCCTCATACTGCCTTATGGTTCCCTGTTCAAATGCGAAAATCCGCTTTGCGATACGGTCAAGGAAATACCGGTCATGGGATACTGTAATGACGATTCCATCATAATTATCAAGATAATCCTCTAAGATTGCCAGCGTGGTAATATCAAGGTCATTGGTCGGCTCGTCTAAAATCAGAACATTCGGTGCTTCCATTAGTACTCGAAGCAGATTCAGCCTCCGCTTTTCTCCACCGGAAAGCTTTCCGATAACGCCATACTGTTCTTCCGGCGGGAATAAGAAACGCTCTAACATGGCTGATGCGGACACCAGTCCATCCTCTGTCCGGACATATTCTGCCGTATTGCGGATATATTCAATAACTTTTAAAGACGGGTCCATATAGGCAACCCCTGCCGATGCATCCTTTTCAATCTCCTGGGAATAATAGCCTATCTTTATGGTC
>JBNMJI010000329.1:0-1441 GCA_050873725.1 Roseburia sp. | reverse complement strand
TTCTAACTGTTCTTCGTTATATCCCTTTTGAATATATTCCACAATATTCACATGGGATTCTAATGCTTTCCGTAATTCTCTTAATATTTCCGGTTTTAACTTCGCATATGGTGCCAGATTAATGCCGTGCTTTAATCCCAGGCGAATCTGTCGCATGGTATTATAATGAATCATGGGGGAAGCATATTTCTCTACCGGAAGATCTTCTTTTAATCCCTTCCGGATTTCCTCCATCTGAAACCAGTCATATTCCGGAAATGCATACTTTTCTACCGGAAGTTCCTCCTCTAAGCCCAGACGAATCTGATACATCTGAATTGCAAGAAATTCCGGTTTTGCATAAATTTGCACTGGAAGTCCCTCATGCTGTCCGATCGCGATTTCTTCTATCTGATTGGCTGTAAATCCCTCTTTGTTCCTTTTTTCTTTTGTAATTGTCATCTATTCTCCCTGTGCAATGCACATGTATGCCGGCTTTCCGTCATATATCAATTGGTTTACTTATTCATCATATCACACTGTTATACTTTTTACTATTAAAAAAACGCATATTGCAAAAAGTATTTTTCTTTTTCACAATATGCGTTGGTTTATGCATTTTCCTATGTATTTTTATACAATTTGTATTTTATATTATACTCAGCTTAGTTAAATCCGACAATCTTCTGAGTCAGCTTATATGCTGCAACGGAAATTTTTCTTCCACCCTTGCCCGGCAGATTCATGGACTGTCCTAAGATTCCTCTTCTCAAATGGTGGAAAAGGCGAAGGTCATAATCTTTGATATAAGACCACAGTTCCCGCTTTTTCATCAGATTCTCTTCTGTCTCGGAACGTAAACACAGCACCGTAGATACCACAGTAATAATCTCAAGGTAATTAAACATGTATTTTCTCAATTTCGGATTTGCAATTTTCCACAAATTCACTTCTTCTATCATCAGTTTATTTACCTTAATCTGCTGGTCAATTCTTCCAATCATAACCGTTTCATTGACAGACTGGTCTTCCCTTCCGATAAAATAACGGTAGAAATCCACATTCATGTAATACATGGTCTTTACATATGGCAATGGATTGTATACAAAAAGATTATCCACATAGAAGATATGTCTTGGCAGTTCCAGTCCGCAATCCTTTAATAACTGGGTACGATAAATAACGGAATGCATCAGAATATAATGTCCCTTGCTGATATGTCTTACATCAGACCAGGTAAAGATTTCATCCTCCGGGAACATTCTGGTATATTTCATGACTTTCTTATGGGCTGCACCCTGCTTCTCATATACGAAATTACTGATAAACATATCAAGCGTAGTGCTTCCGCCTACAAGTTCTCTTAATTTAGCAAGAATCTTGTGATAACTCTCTTCATCTACCCAGTCATCACTGTCTACCACTTTAAAGTATAATCCGGTTGCATTGGCAATACCGGTAT
>JBNMJI010000328.1:0-1445 GCA_050873725.1 Roseburia sp. | reverse complement strand
TGTTGTCTTTCCCATACTGAAAGCCATGCAAATCTGCCAGTACTGCCACCTTATATTCTCTTTGCACTTTACCGCTTTTTATTTCATAATCCGTTCTTGTAAACTTTCTTAATTCCTGCCACTGCCAGATTATGTAAACCAGAATCATACATGCTATTACAACAATAATTTTTAATAACATCTTTCACCTCTTTGTGACCATAAAATAAACCATGCTCTGTCTGCATATTTCTTTCTCTTCTCTATTAAAATGTAATAGAACATACCGGAGGTATTCTTATGCATACCATTCTTTCTATTTTCATAAGCCTGTCTCTTCTCAGCCCGACCTTTACACCGATAACAGCATCTTTTCCTGTTCTTACAGAAAACGAAACTCCTGCGGAATCCGACAATCCGTCCCCTGATGCTGCTCCTGATACTTCCATGCCAGATGCTTCCACTCCGGATGCTGCTCCCGGTGCCTCTGCTCCAATCACATTGTCTGCACCCAGTGCTCTTTTAATGGAAGCTTCTACCGGAACCATCATCTATGAAAAGGATGCACATTCCATTCTGCATCCTGCCAGCATTACGAAAATCATGACACTGATTTTGATTTTCGATGCTCTGGATGCACAAAAAATTGCCTTAGATGATGTTGTCACGGTTTCGGAACATGCAGCAAGCATGGGTGGCTCCCAGGTCTTCTTAGAGCCGGGTGAAACACAGACCGTCGATACCATGATAAAGTGTATCAGTGTCGCCAGCGCCAATGATGCCTGTGTTGCCATGGCCGAATTCATTGCCGGTTCAGAAGACGCCTTCGTTGCCCAGATGAACGAGCGGGCTGCCGGTCTTGGTATGAAGGACACGAACTTTGTTAACTGCTGCGGTCTTGACGTTGACAATCATATGACCAGTGCCTATGATGTTGCTTTAATGTCCCGGGAATTAATCACAAAATATCCGCAGATACATAACTATTCCACCATCTGGATGGAAAATATTACCCATGTAACGAAAAAAGGCTCCTCCGAATTTGGTCTGACCAATACAAATAAACTCATCAAGCAATATGCCTATGCCAACGGATTAAAAACCGGTTCCACCGGTCTTGCCAAATACTGCGTCTCCGCCACTGCTGTAAAAGATGACATTGAACTCATCGCAGTTATCATGGCTGCCCCGGACTATAAAGTGCGTTTTGCAGATGCTTCTGCCCTTTTAGACTATGGTTTTTCCGTATGCCGCCTCTATCAGGATACCACACCGCCCGCTCTGCCGGAATTGCCGGTACGGGGTGGCACCGATAAAAAAGTCCATCTTTCCTATGAAGGAAACTTTTCTTTCCTTGATACTGCCGGAAATGACTTAAGCCTTATCGAAAGAAACCTTTCTCTTCCGGAAGAAACAGATGCTCCGGTTACGCAGGGTAAAGAAGCCGGCACCCTTCACTATATATT
>JBNMJI010000327.1:0-1490 GCA_050873725.1 Roseburia sp. | reverse complement strand
GCACCGGGATATGAGGACTGCTACGGACAGGTGATGCTTTCCGATGTCAAAGTGATGGTGGAAGAATATGGCATGTATGGAATTGCAGAAGCCATGGATTATAACCGGGTTATTACAAAGGAAGCTTCTTTAAAAGAAATCTTAGATTATGGAAAAGAAAAAGGGTTAAAAATAGACGGGCATGCGCCGGGGGTATTGGGGGCTGACCTGGATACCTATATTGCAGCAGGCGTAAGCTCCGACCATGAGAGTGTAACAGTGGAGGAAATGTTAGAAAAATTCCGGAAAGGAATGTATGTCATTATCCGCCGTGGTTCTTTAAAAGAGCCTGCAAGTGCAAAAGAGTTCTTAGATAAAGCAGGAGACAGCGACCATATTTTACTTTCTACCGATGGCTGTATTACAGCAAAAGATATGGCAGAGCATGGACATATGAACTATGCGCTGGCGCAGATTGTGAAAGAGGGTGTGGAGCCGCTTCAGGCAATCAAGCTTGCCACAGTTTATCCGTCAGCAGCCTATGGCTTAAAGGACAGAGGTGTTATTGCAGAAGGCTATCGCGCAGATATGATACTTGTGAAAGATTTAACAGACTTTAAGGTGCAGGATGTTATTGTAAACGGAGAAATTGCAAAGGCTTCTTATCCGAGAATGGATTATCCGCAGGAAGTAATCCATTCCATAAAGCGGGATTATTTAAAAGAAGGAGAACTTACGATTCCATTGCCGGAAGGCTGCGTAGACGGCGAAGTAAAAGTCAATATTGTAAAAATCGTGGACGGAACCTTAGAGACAATTCACGAAGAGAGAAAGCTTCCGGTAAAGAACGGTGCACTCATTTTAGAGGATGACTTAATGTATTGTGCGGTGGTAGACCGTTACCGGAAAGATGGTTCCATCGGAATCGGCATCATCAGCCAGGCAGGAGCGCTGCAGGGCGCATTTGCCGGTTCAGTAGGACAGGATACCCAGAATCTGATTGCATTTGGAACTTCTCTTTCGGATATGACGCTGGCATTTAATCAGGTCATTGCAAAACAGGGTGGTCTGTCTTATGTAAGAGATGGAGAAGAAAAACAGTTTGTAGGACTTCCGGTACTTGGCATTTTAAGCCAGAAGCCAATGGATGCATTTGTAGAGGAAACAGATAGACTTTTAGCTGATTTATGGGAACATGGCTGTATTCTTAAGAATCCAATCCTCACTATGAGTCTTCAGATTTCCCTTGCTGTTATTCCGGAGATGGCAATTACCAACCGGGGATTATTGGATATTATAAATAATCGATTTATTCCAGTCTGTGAACTGGTTTAGATAAAACAAAAGAAAGGACGTTTATTATGGAAAAGTTTTTCAAACTGAAAGAAAATGGTACCAGCGTAAAAATCGAGTTTATCGCAGGTATCACAACATTTGTTACCATGGCTTACATCATCATGGTAAATCCGGCAATGCTTGCCACACCTTTTGAAGGAACCGATATGTATGAT
>JBNMJI010000326.1:0-1505 GCA_050873725.1 Roseburia sp. | reverse complement strand
GCCAGTTTGTGGTAGGACGCGACCATACTGCATTTGGACGGGCAAGACATCCGTTCATGACAGGAAGTGGCGGATGGGCTTATTTCTCAGCAACCAGATATATGCTTGGAATCCGTCCGGACTTTGATGAACTGAAAGTTGATCCGTGTATTCCTGGAGAGTGGGAGCATTTCCATGTAAGCAGAGAATGGCGTGGCGTAACCTATGAGATTGAGGTAGAGAATCCGGATGGTGTTATGAAGGGCGTAAAAGAGCTGTATGTAGATGGCGTAAAAGCAGACCATATCAGCGTTGGAGAGAAAGGCACAACCCATCAGGTAAAAGTTGTGATGGGAAATTAAGAGAGAGGTGAAAGATATGATTAAATTTGGAACCGGTGGATGGCGTGCAATCATAGGAGATGATTTTACCAAGGAAAATATCAGACTCTTAGCACAGGCAATGGTAAATAAGATGAAAAATGAAGGCAATACGGAGCCGGGCATTGTAATGGGATATGACAGAAGATTCTTATCCAAGGAAGCAATGCAGTGGTCTGCAGAGGTATTTGCAGCAGCCCATATTAAGACATATCTTATTAATAAATCATCACCAACACCACTTGTAATGTTCTATGTGATGAAGCATGAATTTCCTTATGGAATGATGATAACAGCAAGTCATAACCCTGCTATTTATAATGGAATCAAAGTATTTACCGCAGGTGGAAGAGATGCAGACGAAATCCAGACCAAAGATATCGAGGATTATATTGCAGATATAACTCCGGCTGATGTAGCGTCCATGGATTATGAGACCGGTGTAAAAGAAGGTTATATCAACGAGATTTATCCGTTGAATGAATATCTTGACAATATTCTTGCATCTGTAGATGTGGAGGCAATCCGTAATGCCGGATTAAAAGTTGCATTGGACCCGATGTATGGCGTAAGTGAGACTTCTTTAAAGACAATTTTAATGACAACCCGCTGTGAAGTAATTACCATTCATGACCGTCATGATACTTTGTTTGGAGGAAAACTCCCGGCACCATCAGCAGCAACCCTGCATTCTCTGCAGAACAGCGTACTGGAGAAAAAATGTGATATCGGAATTGCAACTGATGGAGATGCAGACCGTATCGGAGTCATCGATGATAAGGGCAATTTCCTGCATCCAAACGATATTCTGGTATTACTTTATTACTATCTTGTTAAATTCAAAGGCTGGCATGGTCCGGTTGTAAGAAATATTGCAACCACCCATATGTTAGATAAAGTGGCAGAGCGCTTTGGCGAAACCTGCTATGAGGTTCCGGTTGGATTCAAATATGTATCTGCGAAGATGCAGGAGACCGGAGCAATTATCGGAGGAGA
Source organism: Roseburia sp. (assembly GCA_050873725.1). Taxonomy (GTDB): domain Bacteria; phylum Bacillota; class Clostridia; order Lachnospirales; family Lachnospiraceae; genus Roseburia_C. The sequence continues at coordinate 150 of JBNMJI010000326.1, read as the reverse complement.
ATCTTCCGGCGGACTTACCGTTCACGGACATATTCATGGTAAAGACGGTATTTATGCAGCAGCATTGTTGATTGAAATGCTGGCAGTTACCGGAAAGAAAATGTCCGAGATTATGGAAGATATTCACAAAGAATGCGGATATATCCATAT
>JBNMJI010000325.1:0-1529 GCA_050873725.1 Roseburia sp. | reverse complement strand
GCCGATGAACGCGGTATTCTCATTTATGAAGAGATTAACAATCTGCTGCGGGGCGTAAGCAGAATGGAAAGTCTTGAAATTATTTTAAGAAACTACCATGGACCGGCACTTTCTAAGGAGGAAAAGGAAGCACTGGCAGAAGAAAAGAATAATTATTATAAAGAAGAATTAAAGAGCATGACACCGGATGATGTAACTGCCGAAGTCCGTGAAACCTTAGCAGCATTAAAGGCAGCAGGAATTAAAATTGCCATTGGTTCTTCCAGCAAAAATACGAAATTTATCTTAAAACAGGTGGGACTTGATGATGTATTTGATGCAGTTTCCGATGGAACCAATATTACAAAATCAAAGCCGGATCCTGAAGTATTCTTAAAAGCGGCAGAATACATTGCTCTTGCACCAGAGGATTGTCTGGTGGTAGAGGATGCAGTTGCCGGAATAGAAGCAGCAAAGAGTGGCGGAATGAAGGCTGCCGGAATCGGAGATGCCGCTTTCTGTGAGAAAACGGATTATCCAATTACAACCTTTGCTGATTTAAAGGACATTGCACTGTGATTTATTATACATATCCGGGCTTCCGGAATAAGGCACTGACCATAAGCTACGATGATGGCTTATGGTCAGATGTGCATTTACTGGAAATATTGAACCGCTATGGAATCCGGGGAACCTTCAACCTGAATTCCGGCTGCATGACAGAAGAAAGACGTATCGGAAAAGAGAAGATTCCGGCTCTTTATAAAGGGCATGAAATTGCAACTCATGGTGTTGAGCATCTGACCCTTGCCCGCTGTCCTATGACGGATGTGGTAAAAGAAATCTTAGAGGACAGGCAGGCATTGGAAGAACTGACCGGAGAAATCGTCTGCGGCCATGCTTATCCCAACGGCTCCTACAGTCCGGAGATAAAGACATTATTGCCATCCCTTGGAATTCACTATGCCAGAACAGCAACCGATACGGGATTGTATACACACCCGCAGGACTTCTATGAATGGAATCCAACCTGCCACCATAACAACCGGCTCATGGACCATGCAAAAGAATTCTTATCCTTTGACCTGCCGCAGTTCCAGTATTTATTCTATGTCTGGGGACACAGCTATGAATTCGACCGGGATAACAACTGGGATGTCATCGAAGAATTCTGCAAAATGATTGGCGGCAGAGAGGACATCTGGTATGCCACCAATGCAGAAGTCTGCCACTACCTCATGGCAGTAAAACAGGTTCATACCAGCGTAGATGAGAAGCTTCTTTTCAACGGAAGCGGTCAGGACATTTATCTTATCCGCAACGGAGAAAACATCCATCTGCATCCGGGGGAACTACAACGAATTCATTCCTCTGAAAGTCATGGTAAATTGAGAAAAATTGTGCTATAATTCTTGCATTACACTGACTTTACAGGTGGAGTGAAGGGTTAGAGGAAAGGCATTCGAAGCCGGGGTTATGAAAAAATAGGTTTTCTTTTCACAAAATGCGTTATGATTCTTAGCAATGCTTTTTTCTGATAGCAGGCTGTC
>JBNMJI010000324.1:0-1531 GCA_050873725.1 Roseburia sp. | reverse complement strand
GTGCCTGCAGTGCATATGGAAAAAGTGCCTTCATTTCCTCTTCGGATTTGACATAATACTGTCCGCCCTCATAACGCATTCTGTCTTCGTCCGCTAATTTCTTTCCGGTCTGAAGACAAAGCAGAATGTCATGAGGCTCTGCATCCTCTGCATTGGTATAATGCACATCATTGGTTGCCACCAGTTCAATTCCGGTCTCCTGGCTCATACGGAGGAGCTGCTGGTTTACAAGCTTCTGCTCCGGGATTCCATGATCCTGCAGTTCCAAAAAGAAATTGCCTTTTCCAAAGCAGCGTTCATAGCGGTAAGCTACTTCTTTGGCTTCTTCGTACATTCCACGCACCAGATTACGCTGCACTTCACCTGCCAGGCAGGCACTTAATGCTATAATTCCCTCATGATATTTTTCTAATACTTCCATGTCCACACGTGGCTTATAATAGTATCCCTCCACAAAGCCCTTGGATACAATTTTCATCAGATTACTATAGCCTGTGTTATTCTCTGCCAGAAGCACAAGATGATAGTATCTGTCCTCTCCATGTACCATCTCACGGTCTAATCTGGAACCGGGAGCCACATAGACTTCACAGCCAAGAATCGGGTTAATTCCCGCCTCCCTGGCTGCCTTATAGAAATCAATGACACCATACATAACACCATGGTCTGTAATTGCCCCTGCCGTCATGCCCAGTGCCTTGATTTTCTCCACATATTCTTTTATTTTATTTGAACCGTCTAACAGACTGTATTCTGTATGTACATGTAAATGGGCAAATGCCATTCCCGTTTCCTCTCTTCCGCTGTTTCTATTCTTCGCCTTTTGTCACTGTCTCATATTATAGCGTTTTTTGCGGAAGGTTTCAACGACTGGAAGGAGATTCTATGTGGATTATTCCGGGGAAATATATCAGTAGCGGGCGCACAGGCTGCCCTGAAGGTAACGCTCCATTGATAAGAGACTCTAAGAATTTCACGAAACATAAAAACAGTTCCGGCAACCGGCACAAATTCACATCCATGTTCATCTGTGCCTTGCTGGCACGTCCATGTGCCAGCATTGCCAGTTTTAGAATGAAATTCTAAGAGTCTCTAAACAATTGCGCTGCTATCTTCATGGCAGTCTGTGCACCTCGTAACTGATATTTTTCACAAAATCATTGCATCTTCGCATAGACTTCCTTCAATGCCGGGTAAAGTCTGTGGAACTGCTGATATCGTTTTTCATATTTTGATACCAGGTCTGCTTCCGGTTCTATGGTATGCTCAGTTTTTACCACTTTACAAACAGCCTCTTCTACAGATGCAAATCTCTGGTCTGCCACTGCCGCCAGAATTGCTGCTCCATATGCAGGACCTTCTTCCACTGCAACCGTATGTACCTTAAGATTCATGATATTTGCTATCATCTTCTTCCAGAGTTCACTTTTTGCTCCACCGCCACAGATGGTTGTCTCGGTTAATGTTATTCCCTGCTGTTCTGCTATTGATACAGAATCCTTTAGGGCAAATGCCACACCTTCTAATACTG
>JBNMJI010000323.1:0-1537 GCA_050873725.1 Roseburia sp. | reverse complement strand
GTATTCGGTTTGATTCCCTGCTCTTCTAATTCTTCTGCACTAAGCTGGGAATGTGTGGTTGATGCAGGATGAATCACCAGAGATTTTACATCTGCAACATTTGCCAGTAAGGAGAAGATTTCCAGATTGTCGATGAAATCTTTTGCCTTTCTGTCATCACCTTTGATTTCAAAGGTAAAGATAGAACCGCCACCGTTCGGAAAGTATTTCTTATATAATTCCTGCTGCTTTGGATCTGTACTTACTGCAGGATGATTTACACGCTCCACCTGTGGATGATTATTTAGAAACTCTACTACCTTCAATGCATTCTGTACATGACGTTCTACTCTTAAGGATAATGTCTCTAATCCCTGTAAGAAGATAAATGCATGGAACGGAGATAAAGTTGCTCCTGTATCACGGAGTAAGATTGCACGAATCTTGGTTACAAATGCTGCCGGTCCTACTGCCTTGGTAAAGCTGATGCCATGATAACTTGGGTTTGGCTCAGTTAAAGATGCAAATTTTCCACTTGCCTCCCAGTCAAATTTTCCGCTGTCTACGATAACTCCACCAATTGTTGTTCCGTGTCCACCAATGAATTTTGTTGCAGAATGTACCACGATGTCTGCGCCATACTCAATCGGACGAACCAGATAAGGTGTTGCAAAAGTGTTATCTACGACTAATGGAATCTTGTGTGCATGTGCTACTTTTGCGATGGCTTCAATATCAGCTACGTCTGAGTTAGGATTTCCTAATGTCTCAATATATAAAGCTTTTGTATTGTCTTTAATTGCTGCTTCAAATGCTTCCGGCTCCGGCTCAACGAAGGTTGTTGTAATGCCGTACTGTGGAAGTGTATGCTCCAACAGGTTATAAGAACCACCATAGATATTCTTTGCAGCTACAATATGGTCACCATTCTGTGCAAGATTTTCAATCGTATAAGTAATTGCTGCTGCTCCGGATGCTACTGCCAACGCTGCAACTCCACCCTCTAATGCTGCAATTCTCTTCTCAAATACATCTTCTGTCGGATTCGTAAGTCTTCCATAAATATTTCCTGCATCTGCAAGACCAAATCTTGCTTCCGCATGGTCGCTGTTGCGGAATACATAGGATGATGTCTGATAAATAGGTACTGCTCTTGCATCTGTCACCGGATCCGGATTTTCCTGTCCTACATGTAACTGTAAAGTTTCAAATTTTAAATTACGTTCTGCTCTGCTTTTCTTTGTGCTCATCTTCTTTTTCTCCGTTCTGTTATTTATTTCTGTCACTCTGATGTTACATCAGATTTTTTCTATTCTACTGCAAATTACTCTGTAAATAAAGCTGTTGAATAATATCTGTCTCCATTGTCCGGTAATAAAGCTACAATTGTTTTTCCTTTATTTTCAGGTCTCTTTGCCAGTTCAATTGCTGCATAAGCTGCTGCTCCGGAAGAAATTCCTACTAATACGCCCTCTTTGTGTGCAATTTCTTTTGCCACACGGAAAGCATCTTCGTTCTCTACCGGAAATACCTCATCATATACTTTGGTGTTTAATAC
>JBNMJI010000322.1:0-1545 GCA_050873725.1 Roseburia sp. | reverse complement strand
GTACAGTGCGGAAGAAGCTGTGCGGCATATGTCAGCAGTCAGGCGGAAACGAGACTGATTCCGGCAATGATGAATGGTTCACTGGCATCGTTGAGGGGACTTGCAGCATTCTTTGGCATCTGCATAGTAACTATCGTGGCGGCAGTGCTGATGCTCTGTGATTACGATAATCTGGTGCAGCGATGGAGAGAAAGCAGCTTTTATTCCTGGGGCGGACGGATTTTTCGAAATATGTGTCATGCCGGAGGAACATATCTTAAGGCGCAGTTTATTATATTGGCGATTATCAGTGGCGTATGCATAGTGGGTCTGTTTCTTACCGGAAATTCTTATGCTATTCTGGTAGGAGTGCTGATTGGCATAAGTGATGCATTGCCTTTTATTGGCACGGGACTTGTTTTTATTCCATGGCTGATTATCGATTTATTCCGTGGAAAGTATTATGCAGCAGTGATATATGGTATACTGTTTATATTGTGTACCTTTATCCGGGAATTTATGGAGCCAAGGCTCATGGGAAGAGGACTGGGCGTGCATCCGCTGGCGGTTATCATCAGTATTTATGCAGGTCTGAAAATATATGGAACAGCCGGTGTTATTTTAGGCCCGCTTTCCGGATTTTTGATCTGGGAAATTTACCGTAGTATTTGCGAAAGAGAAGGGAAAGAGGAAACAAAATGAAAATTGTGTGTATTTACGGACAGAATCATAAGGGTTCGACTTATCATATTGCAAGAATGCTTGCAGACAAACTGCAGGGAGAAGTAAAAGAATTTTTCCTGCCAAGAGATTTTAATCACTATTGTGTGGGATGTACCCAGTGCTTTGAAAAGGATGAAAAGCTTTGTCCCCATTATGGAGATTTAAGCCCGCTGACAGAAGCAATGGATGAGGCGGATGTGATTATTCTGGCAAGTCCGGTATATGTCTACCATGCCAGTGGTCCCATGAAAAGTTTCTTAGACCACTACAGATATCGGTGGATGGTGCATCGTCCGGAAGAGAAAATGTTTCACAAGCAGGCGGTCTGCATTTCTACGGCAGCAGGCGCAGGAATGAAAAGTACCAATAAGGATATGGCGGACAGCACCTTTTTCTGGGGCGTTGCAAAGACTTACAAATATGGTGTGGCAGTCCGTGCGGTAAACTGGAATGGAGTCAGTGCAAAGAAAAAAGAAGCTATTGAAAAGAAGACAACAAAGCTTGCTGCATCCATTCAAAGAAAGAATGGAAAAGTACATACTTCTTTAAAGACGAAAATGTTTTTCCAGGTAATGCGGATGCTTCAGAAAAAGGGCTGGAATGAAGCAGATGTAAATTATTGGAAAGAAAGAGGCTGGACGGAAAAGAAACGTCCATGGAAGAAATAGAACTGCAATAGAAAAAGAAAATCCCATGGGAGTATGATATGTACCCAGAATCCTGGACACATATTTATGAACTAGGCTGAACACATGGATGCTATCCTGTATTGTACAGGCGGCATCCATTTTGTTTTTGCCTGAATTCTTTTGTTATTATAATAATCTATATATTCTTCAATCG
>JBNMJI010000321.1:0-1548 GCA_050873725.1 Roseburia sp. | reverse complement strand
TCAGGCAGGATACCGCATCCACAGAAGCGGTATAATCTTCCATCCGCTCTTCCAAAGAAATCTTACTTTCTATCTTTCCAAGGCTTGGGGATGCATTTTTAAATTCTCCGATAATGGAAAGTCCATCTTTGGCAAGATTCTGATAAAAGCTTCTTACCTTTTCTTTCTTTGCTGCTTCTTCCCTTAACTTCTCTTCTGCCAAAGTCCGCATCACGGTCAGATCTGTTTTCTGCTTATCCCGAAATAGCTGCTCTCTTTTATCTGCAACAATTTCATCTAATATCATGTTCTATATCCTCCCATTCAAGAAATTCTCTATCATACGCTTTCCATGCTGTGTATAAATGGATTCCGGATGAAACTGCAGCCCTGCCACCGAATAATCCTTATGGCGCATTGCCATGATTTCTCCATCCTCTGTCTCCGCCGTTACCACAAGGCACTCCGGAAGACTATCTTTCTGAACAGCCAGGGAATGATATCTTGCCACCTGAATCGGGCTTTCAATTCCCTGAAAGATTCCTGTGCCGTCATGGGTAATCAATGACTGTTTTCCATGATATAATTCCTTTGCATAGCTCACTACGCCGCCAAAGGCTTCCCCGATACACTGATGTCCTAAGCAGATGCCAAGGATTGGAATTGTCTTATAAAATTCCTTCACCACATCCATACAGATGCCGGCATCCTTCGGTGCTTTTGGTCCCGGAGAAAGAATGATGCGTTCCGGGTTCATGGTGCGGATTTCTTCTATTGTGATCTTGTCATTCCGTTTTACAATAATGTCCTTCGTAAAAATTCCTATATACTGATACAGGTTATAGGTAAATGAATCGTAGTTATCAATCAGCAGTATCATAAGTTCTCCTCCTCAACCAAAGTCTTTGCCAATGCCATTACTTTATTGCAGCATTCATAATATTCATTTTCCGGTACGGAATCTGCTACGATTCCGGCTCCTGCCTGAAGGTATACCTCATTTCCTTTCTTTACCATGGTCCGGATTGTAATACAGAAATCCATGTCTCCACCGAAATCAATATATCCGGTTGCTCCACCATATAAGCCTCTTCGTACACTTTCTAATTCATCAATGATTTCCATGGCTCGAATCTTTGGTGCTCCGCTTAAGGTTCCTGCCGGAAGGAAGGATGCCACCAAATCTAATGGATGGGATTCTCCTTTCTTGCGTCCCTCTACCTGGGAAACAATATGCATTACATGGGAATAATTCTGTACTTCCATAAACTGTGTTACCTTTACGGTTCCAAATTCACTGATTCTTCCCATATCATTTCTTGCAAGGTCTACTAACATAACATGTTCTGCCCGCTCTTTTTCATCGGAAAGTAGTTCATCCCGCAGCCGTTTGTCTTCTGCTTCATCTTTTCCTCTCTTTCTGGTTCCTGCAATCGGACAGGTGAACACTTTATTTCCCTGCTTCTTTACAATCATTTCCGGTGAACTTCCGATCACTTCAAAGGTTCCGTAATTAAAATAATAAAGATACGGAGAAGGATTTAATTCTCTTAATTCCTTATATAATTC
>JBNMJI010000320.1:0-1603 GCA_050873725.1 Roseburia sp. | reverse complement strand
CTTAGGCAAACAGTTAGCAGGAATGTAAATTCCAAAAACAAAATCATTTCCGTAGGGTACAAACAAATTGTATTATATATCATAACCAGAAGAAGTCTTGCAGAAAACTGCAAGGCTTTTTCACTTTACAGGAAATTGCTTTCCTGTAAAGTGAAAAACGCTCCGCGAGAATGTGCCAGGGCACATTCTTTGTTCCGTTTGGAAAACAGCTGCATATACTGATAAGAAGGACTGAAAACAGGTGAAAGAATGAAAGTATTGAATCCGGGAGAACGCTCCGTGCTGGTACAGTATGTGCAGCTGGCATTGAACCGTGCAGGATATGAGATAAGGAAAGATGGAATTTTAGGAGAGAATACCTGCAGGGCATTGCGGCAGTTTTTAAGAAAAGAGAGTGGGGAAGAATTTAACTGTAAAATAGATGATGCTGTGTGGGAGAAGCTTTTTCCTTATTTAAAAGGATATACAATGCATGAGATTAAATCCGGTGATACCTTATGGGGCATTGCGGCAAACTATGACACCAGTGTGTCAGCTATTATGACAGCCAATCCCACGGTGAATCCGCTGGCACTGCGAACCGGAAGCATTCTGGCTGTTCCATTTGCATTTTCACTGGTGCCGGAAGATGTGGCATATACTTCTTATCTCAATGACTGGATATCAGAGGGACTTTCGGTACGCTATCCATTTTTGATTCAGGGCAATATCGGAAAAAGTGTGATGGGAAAAGAAATACCTTATCTTCGGATTGGAACAGGAGAGCGGGAAGTTTTTTACAGTGGAGCGTATCATGCCAATGAATGGATTACCACACCGGTGCTGCTTAAATTTGCGGAAGAATATGCCCATGCATTTGCGGCGGGGCGCATGCTTTATACCGTGCAGGCAGCATGGCTTTTTTATGGATTTTCCCTGTATCTAGTTCCCATGGTGAATCCGGATGGCGTGGATCTGGTCAATGGGGTATTAGAAGAGGGACCATCTTTAGAAGCGGCAGAACGTATTGCGGCGGATTATCCGAAGATTCCATTTCCAAATGGATGGAAAGCCAATATAGAGGGAATTGATTTGAATTTACAATTTCCGGCAGGCTGGGAAAATGCCAGAGAAATTAAATTTGCCATGGGATTTACAACACCGGCACCAAGAGATTATGTGGGAGAGGCTCCGCTTGTGGCACCGGAGAGCCGCAGCGTCTATGACTTTACGAGAAATCATGATTTTTCATTGATATTAGCATATCATGCCCAGGGAGAAGTGATTTACTGGCGGTATCTTGACTATGAGCCGGCGGATTCCAGAAGAATTGCAGAATACTTCGGTGAGGTCAGCGGATACCGGGTGGAAGAGACGCCATCCGCATCAGGCTATGCCGGTTTCAAAGACTGGTTTATCCAGGAATACAATCGCCCCGGCTATACCATTGAAGTGGGAATGGGGGTAAGCCCGCTTCCGATGAGCCAGTTTGCCGGAATCTATGAAGATAACCGCCTGATTTTGGAAGGCGGAATGACGGAACTTGTACGATAACCGGGGATGTGTTATATTGTAGCAGAGAAAAGATTATGAACTGGAGCGTAAGATGGACACAGTATACAGT
>JBNMJI010000319.1:0-1615 GCA_050873725.1 Roseburia sp. | reverse complement strand
GTAGTAGGCGCATTGATTGTAGGCTGTATAGTAGCCGGATTTATGGGAACTCTTGATTTTTCAGCAGTAAAAGAAGCAGCATGGTTCCAGGTACCAAATGTGTTCCATTTCGGATTACCGAAATTTGAATTATCTCCATGTATTTTAATGACATTTATCTACTTTATCGTATTAATAGAAACAACCGGTGTATGGATTACGGTCAGTGATGTAACCGGAGAACCATTAACCGATGAGAGACTGAACCGTGCAGTGATCGGCGAAGGTTTAGGATGCCTTGTTGGTTCCATTTTCGGAGGAACTCCATTAACCGGATATTCATCCAATGCAGGTGTTATTTCCATTACAAAAATCGGCAGCCGTGTGGTTGTAATGACAGCCGGTGTAATTCTTGCAATTATGGGCTTCTGTCCGAAGTTAATGGCAATCATTGCATCTGTACCGGGTTGTGTTATCAGTGGTATCTTCATTGTCATCTGTCAGATTCTGATTGCTAATGGTTTAAAGATTGTCAGCCGTGAAAAGATGACACAGAAAAAAATCCTTGTGATTGGATTATCCATTGTATTTACCGTTTCCAGCATGGTCATTTCTTCTGATGTAATGGCAATGTTCCCATCGACAGTTCAGTACTTCTTAAGCAGTGGTACAGCAGTTGGTGGTATTACCGCAGTCATTCTGAATCTGGTTCTGCCGGAAGAGAGTGCCGAGAAGGTAAAGAAGAGTGAAGGAGTTGTTGCACAATGATAATCAAGGGAAACTTTTTGTATACACCATCCATCGATGAAATGGTGGTAAAAGAGCAGGCGTATCTTCTTATTGAAAATGGCAAAGTAAAAGCCTTTTATGATACGCTGCCGGAAGAATACCGTCAGGAAAAAGTAATTGATTATGGAGAAGCCATTATCATTCCGGCATTCAACGATGTACATATCCATGCCCCACAGTTAATCAACCGGGGCGTGGGATTTGACAAAGGACTGCTTCCATGGCTGGAGACTTATACATTTCCGGTAGAAGCAAAATATAAGGATGTGGCATTTGCAGAAAAAGCATATAAGCTCTTTTTAAACCGTCTGTGGGCAGTGGGAACCATGCGTTTTTCCGCATTTGCAACCTTACATAAGGATGCAACCTGGAGGTTCATGGAACTGGCAGAACAGTCCGGTTTATCCGGTTATATCGGAAAAGTAAATATGGACCGCAACTCGCCGGATATTTTAATCGAGGATACAGAGCAGTCCTTGGCAGATACGGAAGAACTGATCATCCGAAGCAGAGAGGAATTAAAAGAATTCAGCTATATTTTAACACCGCGTTTTGTTCCGGCAACAACAGAAAAACTGATGCAGGGCTTGGGAGATTTAGGTGAGAAATATAATCTTCCGGTGCAGTCCCATTTATCCGAAAACCGGAGTGAGATTGCATGGGTAAAGGAACTGCATCCTTCCATAGAAGATTATACCAGAGTCTATGAAGCTTATGGACTGATGCGTAGCAACCGCACGATTATGGCGCATGCCATCTGGCTTTCCGATGAAGAAAAAGATTTCTTAAAGGAAAAAGGCGTGATGCTTGCCCATTGTGCCCAGTCCAACGCAGATCTGTCCAGCGG
>JBNMJI010000318.1:0-1672 GCA_050873725.1 Roseburia sp. | reverse complement strand
GCACTTCCATGGGAAGAGTATATTCCGGAAGATGGTAAATTCTGGGTCACCAAGGCTTCTTCCATAAAGAGTAAATTATTCAGTCCGTCAGATATCCAGTCTATCGTTAAGAAGGCAATGGTAGAGCGGCTGAAACAGAAATACCATACCAATTGGTTTGAAGAGAGTGGGGCATCCTATCCGGTACGAATTTTCCTGTTGAAGGATGAAGTAATGGTAGCACTGGATACATCCGGAGAATCTTTACATAAGAGAGGATACCGGACGCTGACCAGTAAGGCACCAATCACAGAGACCCTTGCGGCAGCATTGATTATGCTGACCCCATGGAATAAGGACAGAATTTTAGTAGACCCATTCTGCGGAAGTGGAACATTTCCGATTTAAGCAGCAATGATTGCAGCCAATATAGCGCCGGGCATGAACCGCAGTTTCTTAGCAGAGCAGTGGACAAACCTGATACCGCGTCAGCTCTGGTATGATACGGTAAATGAAGCCCAGGAAATGGTGGATACCGATATTAAGGTGGATATTCAGGGATACGATATTGATGAAGAAATTGTGCGTGCCGCAAGAGAAAATGCAAAGCGTGCCGGTGTGGATGGCATGATTCATTTCCAGCAGAGACCGGTAAGCCAGTTGAATCATCCGAAAAAATACGGATTTATCATATCCAATCCTCCATATGGTGAGCGATTGGAAGAGAAGGCAGCATTGCCGGAATTATATCGGACGATTGGTGAAGCGTATCGGAGACTGGATTCCTGGTCTATGTATCTGATTACCAGTTATGAGAATGCGCCAAAGGATATCGGAAGAAAACCGGATAAGAACCGCAAGATTTACAATGGAATGTTAAAGACATATTTCTATCAGTTCATGGGACCGAAGCCACCAAAACGGAAAGGGACAAAAGAGTGAGGGAAAAAGTACGTTATTCTAAGAGATATGTAGTATTTACGTTGCTTTTAGTTCTTGCATTGATATTGAAATTTGCCAATTTTAAGGGTGTGACCGAAGAAATCGGGCAGTTCCGTGGTGCAGATTTGCAGAGCAGCGACTGGAACCCTCTGATTGCAAAGAGTATTAATGAGAAGAATCTTACAGTAGCGATTGATAATAAAGTGTATACCAACAAGGACAATGGAATCTATATGGATGAAAATCTGAACCTGATGGTACCATTGGACTTGATTCGGGACAGTTATAACTGCAGCGTGCATCTTTACGATGATACGGCACTTTTGATAGAAAAATATTCAGACAGCCTGTGGATGAGTCTGGATGATACGGAAGTACAGATAAATGATGAGGAAGAAAATTTTTCCTCCGCATTGACACGGATTGGTGATCGTTATTATGTGCCGGCAGAAGTCATTTCTTCGAAGCTTGGTTATTCTTATGCCTGGGATGTCAATAAAAATGAAGCAGTGGTGGTGAATACTTCTTCTGAGACAAGCACTCTGCCATCTCATTATGACTTGCGGGAGAGAGGAAGAGCACCGCAGGTGAAGAACCAGGGAAATAAGGGAACCTGTTGGGCAGCATCTTCTCTGGCAGCACTGGAATCTTCATTGCTTCCGGAAGAAAATTATGTATTTTCTACTGATAACATGAGCCTTGGAAACAGCTTTGGCTTAGGTCAGAATGATGGTGGAGAGTATACCATGAG
>JBNMJI010000317.1:0-1676 GCA_050873725.1 Roseburia sp. | reverse complement strand
TGTATCTCTGATATAGCCGCTTACTGCCGCCGCTGCTACACCACTGATTTTTCCCTCGTCCAGTGCAAATTTTGCAATATTGGTAATCACTGTTCCCTCATAATCTTCCTCATATAAATACAGGGCATCCTTACTGATATAAGTCTGGGCATATCCGGTAATTACAAGTTTACTGTCTAATGCTTTATCCGGCTTATTTACATCCACTGATGCAATCAGTATGCCACTCTCCCCTGCATCCGGCAGGTAAATTCCATCGGCAGAAACCTTTTCTCCATTTACCTTTGGAATCACAGCTTCCGCCAGACTGCTGACACCATTTCCTTCCTTCAAGGCTTCTACACCATGCTTCTTTTCCACATAACTCGTCACATCAGATGTCATATTATACTGCGTAAAAAGATAGACTACATCTCCGATTTTCCTGGAAGTATTATAATAACCATCCTGAATTAATCTTCCTTCAAATTCCGGATTCTTACGATCTACGATACTGTATACCTGAATCTGTGTAATACTTTTTCCATTCATTTCATACCAGAATGCGCTATCCTCTGATGCAGCAGTTTCTTCATCTGAGTTTTCTTCATCTGGGTATGCTTCATCTGAGTTTTCCTCATCTTTGGTTTCCTTATCAGCGCCAGCTTTGCTGTTTTCATCTAAGGATGTCTCATAGCCCTGCACAACCAGAATCAGTTGGTCTCCATCCACATAAATTTCCATCACCCGGTCTGCCGCGCCACAATCTTTTGGTAAGAATCGTGTTACTTCTTCTAATTTTCCATCCCGGATATCTGTTATAACAATATATTTATCCTCTACGGTGTAAATGTAACTGCCATCAATTTTGGCAATGTCACTCTCGTCTACGCCTTCCATCTGAAGATTTGTCGTAGAATAATCTTTTCCGCCTTCCTTACTGCCCTCCGGTAAATCCATATCGGCATTATCGTTCATTGCTGCATTGCCGGAAGCCTTATCTTCCGATGCAGCAGTGCTCGTCTCTGCGCTCGTTTCCCCTTCTATCCAGTTCTGCTGATACCCCTTAAGAAGAGTCTGATATACCTCCTTATAATCCGATGCACGATGATACATTGTTCCAAGAGAAGCCACATCCACACGCTCCGCTTCCTCTGTTTCACCGGCTTCTCCCGCAGTCTGCTGCGTATCTGTCGCAGCTATGGAATTCATCGTTTCCGGCTGCTCTGTACCGGAATTCTTATCCAAGCGGGTCACTGTTATATAAATTCCGCTGCATACTACCAGTGCCAGCACTGCCACCATACTTCCAAGTCTGCGCCATGGAATTATTTTCTTCGATTTTTTCGGTTCCAAGTGCTGTTTCGGCTGCTGATTTTCCTGCTGTAGTTTCTGCCTTTCTTCCTGCTGCTGTTTTGCTTTCTGTTCCTGTAATTGTTTTTCTATCTGTTCCGGTTTCAGAGCCTCTGGTATCTCTATCTCTTCCGCCGCCTTTCTTAACTGGGTTAAAATTTCCTGTTCATTCATACCGACACCTCCATCTCATCTGAATTTCCTTTTGTTTTCCAGATTCCTTTTGCATCTCTTCCGCTTCTTACTTCCAATATTTCTCCACCATTTTCTTTAATCCCCGGCTCTCTTTCGAGCGGACGGTATTTTCGTTAAGGTCTAACAGTTTTCCGATTTCCTTACTGCTA
>JBNMJI010000316.1:0-1681 GCA_050873725.1 Roseburia sp. | reverse complement strand
TAAGAGTCCGCAGTTTATCGAAGAAGCTGTTTACGGACTTTGCGAGATTAATCGTGAAAAGGTGAAAAATGCAAGACTGGTAGCCAATCCGGGATGCTATACCACCTGTTCCATTTTAACGGCTTATCCGCTGGTAAAAGAGGGACTGATTGATGCCAATACATTAATTGTAGATGCAAAGAGCGGAACTTCCGGTGCAGGACGTGGCGCAAAGGTCAATAACCTGTTCTGTGAAGTAAATGAAAATATGAAGGCATATGGCGTGGCAACCCACAGACATACACCGGAAATCGAAGAACAGTTAGGTTATGCAGCCGGAAAAGAGATTACCATCAGCTTTACACCACATCTTGTTCCAATGAACCGTGGTATCTTAGCAACAGAGTATGCATCACTGGTAAAGAAAGCAGACGGAAGCTATCCAACCAAAGAAGAGATTCGTGCAGCTTATGAGAAATATTATAAGAATGAGAAATTCGTCAGAGTATTAGAGGACGGTGTGTGTCCAGAAACCAAATGGGTAGAAGGAAGCAACTACGTAGATGTAAACTTTGTAGTAGATGAGCGTACCGGAAGAGTGATTATGATGGGTGCGCTGGATAATCTGGTAAAAGGAGCTGCCGGTCAGGCGGTTCAGAATATGAATTTATTATTTGGGTTAAAGGAATCAGAAGGGCTCGAACTGGTACCGATGTTCCCGTAAGCAGGAGAGAATATGGCAGAAGCTACATATATATTAAGAACAATGAAAGAAGACGATTTTAACGAAGTTCATGCACTCTGGATGAGCATTCATGGATTTGGCATCCGGAGCATTGATGATTCGGAAGAAAATGTGAAGCGTTTCATCCGAAGAAATCCGGACACCAGTATCGTAGCCTGTATGGATGGGAAAATCGTAGGAGCCATTCTTTGCGGACAGGATGGAAGAAGAGGATGCTTTTATCATGTATGTGTCCATGAGGATTACCGGAAACATGGCATTGGAAAAGCAATGGCAATGATGGCAATGGAAGCATTGAAAAAAGAAGGCATCAACAAAGTAAATCTGGTGGCATTTACCAGCAATGAACTGGGTAACGGATTCTGGAAGAATATGGGCTGGACATTCCGGAAAGATATGAATTATTATGAATTTGACTTGAATCCGGAAAATGTAACTGTATTTAATCCATAAATAAATTCGAAAAAGCAGACATCTTAAGAAAAAAGGCAGAGGAAAACAGGAGGCATATTATGAAAAAGATAGAAGGCGGCGTTACCGCAGCAGAAGGTTTTCAGGCTGCATCCACAGCAGCAGGTATTAAGTATAAAGACAGAACAGATATGGCAATGATTTATTCCACAGAGCCATGTGCAGTTGCCGGAACATTTACCACGAATGTCGTAAAGGCAGCACCGGTAAAATGGGATAAGGACATTGTAAAGAACAGTGCATTTGCACAGGCAGTAGTAGTAAATGCCGGAATTGCCAATGCATGTACCGGAACAGAAGGTTTAGGATATTGTAAAGATACCGCAAAGAAGACTTCTGAGTTACTGGATATCCCGGAGGATGCAGTTCTTGTGGCATCAACAGGAGTCATTGGAAAACAGCTTCCGATTGACCGTATCTGTGCCGGTGTGGAACAGATGAGTAAGAAATTAAGTGGTGATTTAACTAGTGGACATAATGCGGCAC
>JBNMJI010000315.1:0-1715 GCA_050873725.1 Roseburia sp. | reverse complement strand
ATTAACTCAAAGAGCTTTCCTGACATCCGCTCCAACCGTTTGCCTTCGGAAAAGATATAACTTAATGCCAGCAGTTGTTCTTCTCTTGGAAGCTCCATGGAACGCATGGTATCTGCATAACCGATAATCGAAGTCATCGGCGTCTTAATCTCATGGGTAAAGTCCGCCACAAACTGATCTCTTTTGCGCACCATTTCCTGAAGTTCTGCGATTTTTTCCGATACCGCTTCTGCCATCCGGTTAAAATTCTCTGCCAGAAATCCTACCTCATCCTGACTTTTTACTGCAATCCTTGTCTCATAAGAGCCCCTGGTAACCTCTTCTGCCACCTTGTTCAACTGCTCCAATGGCTTGGTCAGATACCGGCTGATAACATAAATAATCAGGGATTCTATCATAAGGCCAACGGCGAGAATCAATCGGAAATAGCGGATTTCCTGATCTTTTAATGCGTAGGCATCGGACACATCACTTCTGCTAATAATACAGAGGTTCTCTTCTTCCACCCTACTGGCTGCCGTCACATAAATATAATAATGGTTGTCCTCTTCAAAGATGGCATAGTTTTTATTTCCATCTTCCTGCTGTGCTTCCCAGACCTTTTTTAAATTGGCATTTTCTTCTGTCTCGTTATAAACCAGTTTATCCCCATAATAAATAAAAAATGTCACATTTTCTGCCCGCATACCACTGCTGACCTGCGCACCGATATCCGGCAGTGCTCCCTTCACCGACTCTTCCCGGTTCAATACCTGAAGCACCTCGTATTCCACAGAAGACTGCACCAGATTATTCTGAATGACGGCATTGGAAATCTGTGTTTCCTTCGCCAGTTCAAAATTCTTATGTATCATCAGATAGCCCACCAGCCCCAGGCTGACCGAAAGCAGAATCAGATTTGTAATCAATACTTTATATCGAAATTTCATGTTTTATCCTCTAACCGGTATCCCGCTTTAAATACCGTTTTAAGTTCCGTTCCAAGATCCAGTTTCTTCCGTAATCTCTGAATGTGAAGGTCTAAAGTTCTTGACTCTATGGAATATTCCGTTCCCCAGATTTCTTCATAGATTCTTTCCCGGAACAGCGTAATATTCTGGTTACGCATCAAAAGTTCCAAAAGTTCAAATTCCTTTGGCGTAAGTTCCACTTCTTTTCCCGCCTTTGTTACTACCTGATTCTCGCTGTCTAATTCAATATCTTTAAAGGTAAGCTTCTGCTCCATTTTATGATAACGGCGCAGTACAATATTAACCCGTGCTAAAAGCTCTACCACTTCAAATGGCTTTACCATATAATCCTCTGCCCCGGAGGTAAGTCCCTGCATCCGGTCTTTTAAGGAATCCTTTGCAGTCAGAAAAATCACCGGAATTTCCATCGGGCGGATGTATTCCATCAATTCAAATCCATTTAATTCCGGCAGCATAACATCAAGAATAATCAAATCAAAATTCTCTGTTTCCAATAAGTCTGCTGCCTTCATTCCATTGTATACACAGACGCACTGATAACCTGCCCGCATCAGATTCAGCCGGATTAAATCCGATATTGCCTTTTCATCCTCTACAATCAATATCCGTATCATTCTGCCCGCTCCTCGTATAATATCTTTTAGATACAAAATATATGTATCTAGGTTTAATAAGTTACTACATAAATATTGTTCAATAGGCTTAGTTAAGCCCATGATATAATTGTCCTAGTGTCAATCAGGT
>JBNMJI010000314.1:0-1735 GCA_050873725.1 Roseburia sp. | reverse complement strand
GCATGAGGGCTGTATGCCGCTTATGGATAATGGACATTATCATCCACAGGAATATGTTTCAGATAAAATACCTGCAATGTTGTGCTTTTATCCAGAATTTGCATTACATATTACAAGAGGAGTGCGCTGGGATTCCGACCATGTTCTTTTGCTGGATGATGAAACAAAGGAAATGGCAAAAGAGATTGTAAGAAATCAGGCACTGGACAGGGTGTATATGGCATTGGATTATTTTGATGCAAGCATTAATCGTGTTTCTGCACTTGCAACAGGATTCCGAAGCTGGCAGAAGGCTCTGCTTATGGCTTTATGTACTCCGAATGAACAGTTGAAGGAATTACAGGATACCAATCAGCTGGGCAGATTAATGGTAATGCAGGAGGCGGTAAAGATGCTTCCAATTGGAGAAGTCTGGGAAGAATATTGCAGACGGGAAGGTGTTACAGATGATGCACATTTCTATGATGCAATCGAAAAATATGAAAAAGAAGTATTGGTAAACCGTAACTAGAGAACATACAAACAATAATAGTTGAGAAAGAAAAATATCAGAAAGATATAATAAGAGGAAAAGAGAGAATGAAGTTTTTAGATGCAGAATTTGTACAGGGATTCATCCGTATGGCAAATGATGGCTGGGAACAGGGATGGCATGAAAGAAATGGCGGTAATTTATCGTATCGTGTAAAACCGGAAGAAGTAGAAATGGTAAAAGAAAATTTTAATAGTAAAGAATGGCAGCCAATCGGAACATCTGTGCCATATCTTGCAGGAGAATATTTTCTGGTAACTGGAAGCGGCAAGTATTTTCGCAATGTGATTTTGAAACCGGAAGATTCCATCTGCATGATAGAACTGGATGAAAAAGGAGAAAATTACCGTATTGTCTGGGGACTGGTAAATGGTGGAAGACCAACTTCTGAATTACCGAGTCATTTGATGAATCTGGAAGTAAAAAAGAAGAAAAATCCAAATTACCGGGTTGTATATCATGCACATACCACCAATATTATTGCCCTGACATTTGTTCTGCCGCTGGAAGATAAAGTATTTACAAGAGAACTTTGGGAAATGGCAACAGAATGTCCGGTTGTATTCCCAGATGGAATTGGTGTTGTTCCGTGGATGGTGCCGGGTGGCAGAGAAATAGCTGTTGCTACCAGCAAATTGATGGAAAAATATAATCTGGCAATCTGGGCGCATCATGGTACATTTGCGGCAGGAGAAGATTTTGATTTGACATTTGGACTTATGCATACGGCTGAAAAATCAGCAGAGATACTGGTGAAGATGTTATCTATGCAGAGTCAGAAACGTCAGACAATCCAGCCAGATGAATTCCGGCAGCTGGCAAAAGATTTTAAAGTAACACTGCCGGAAAAATTTTTATATGAAAAATAGAAAGTAATCGTTTTTGCTGGAAAAGTATTCAAAACACAGGTCTGTTATGGCTTGCACATTCTATCCCAAGATGATAGAATAAACATGACATTAGAAACATAATGTTGGGGTGATAAGGAGTAGATAGGGGAAAGAATGGAAAATAAATTCTGTTACCTGAAAGGGCTTGTGGACTGCAGTTCGGGACAGATTCAGGACTGCAATGTAAAGCATGTGTCCAGGTGTCCGCGGGAAGAAGACACGGCTAAGAAGGAGAGCCGGCAGGCGTTCTGCTACTTAAAAGGACTGGTAGACTGTGCTCCGTGTGATGTGCAGGACTGCAATATTAAGAGAG
>JBNMJI010000313.1:0-1736 GCA_050873725.1 Roseburia sp. | reverse complement strand
TTTCCATATGCACTGCAGGCACTGGAAAATACCCAGAAGATTGCAGACCGCTGTCATGTGGAAATCGAATTCGGACATACCAAGGTGCCTCATTTTGAGGTACCGGAAGGCTACGATTCCTGGACCTATTTAAATAAATTATGTCATGAGGGACTGGATAAGCGGTATGGAGCCGATGCACCAAAATATTTACAGAAATTAGATGACGAGCTTGCCGTCATTAAAAATATGGGATATGTGGATTATTTCCTGATTGTGTGGGACTTTATCCATTATGCAAGAGAGCATGATATTATGGTCGGACCGGGACGAGGCAGTGCCGCAGGAAGCCTTGTTTCCTATACCACCGGAATTACAGATATTGACCCGATTCGTTATAATCTGATTTTTGAGCGTTTCTTAAATCCGGAACGTGTATCCATGCCCGATATTGACGTGGACTTCTGCTTTGAACGAAGACAGGAAGTCATTGATTATGTCGTAGAAAAATATGGCAAGGACTGTGTGACACAGATTGTCACCTTTGGTACACTGGCAGCCCGTGGAGTAATCCGTGATGTGGGACGTGTCATGGATTTACCGTATAATTTTGTAGATACTATTGCAAAGGCAATTCCAAATGAACTGGGAATTACCATTGATAAAGCGCTGGTGATGAATCCGGAGCTTCGGGGCATGTATGAATCCGATGAGTCCGTGAAGAAGCTTATCGATATGTCAAGAAGATTAGAAGGTCTGCCGCGTCATACATCCATGCATGCAGCAGGCGTCGTAATCAGTCAGAAGCCAATGGATGAATATGTTCCGTTGTCAAGAGCATCCGATGGCACCATAACCACACAGTTTACCATGACGACCATCGAAGAATTGGGACTTCTGAAAATGGATTTCTTAGGACTTCGAACCCTGACGGTAATTCAGAATGCAGTCCGTCTTGCAGAAAAGAGTAGCGGTAAGAAAATCGATATGAATGCCATCGATTATAACGATAAGAAAGTGTTAGACTCCCTTGGAACCGGTAAAACCGATGGCGTCTTCCAGTTAGAAAGTGCCGGAATGAAGAACTTCATGAAGGAGTTAAAGCCACAGAGCTTAGAGGATGTAATTGCGGGTATTTCTCTTTACCGTCCGGGTCCAATGGACTTTATTCCGGCTTATATCAAGGGAAAAGACCACCCGGAAAGTATTACCTATGACTGCCCGGAATTGGAGCCGATTCTGGCACCGACCTATGGCTGTATCGTATACCAGGAACAGGTTATGCAGATTGTACGTGACCTCGCCGGTTATACCTGGGGCAGATCTGACCTGGTGCGCCGTGCCATGTCTAAGAAAAAGGGCAAGGTGATGGAGCAGGAGCGGAAGAACTTTGTCTATGGTAATCCGGAAGAAAATGTTCCGGGCTGTATTGCAAGAGGAATCGATGAGAAAGTGGCAAATAAGATTTATGATAACATGATTGACTTTGCCAAATACGCATTTAATAAATCCCATGCAGCAGCCTATGCAGTGGTTGCATATCAGACCGCATATTTGAAATACTATTATCCGGTAGAGTTTATGGCAGCGTTAATGACATCAGTCTTAGACAATACTTCCAAGGTTTCAGAATATATCTATACCTGCCGACAGATGGGAATTGCAATTCTGCCACCGGATATCAATGAGGGAGAAGGTGGTTTCTCCGTATCCGGTCATGCAATCCGCTATGGACTTTCTGCTATTAAGAGTATTGG
>JBNMJI010000312.1:0-1745 GCA_050873725.1 Roseburia sp. | reverse complement strand
TTTTTCTCCACTTTGATTTCCCAGTGGATTAAGAAAGTCAGGGCTGCCCGGAGTGCAATAATTCCGGCTACAATTCCAATCTCTGACCATTCTCTTACGATAACGGTTCGAAGAATTTCGCTGCCCAGCTTAAATTCCAGTCCCATTGCCATACCTTTTGCCAATTGCAGTTTGGTATAAGGATCTCTTTTTATATAAGAAATAATACCCCGGATGCCTGCGGCTATAATCACCAGTGCTCCTACTGCCTCAAAAAGGATAATTGCAACTGAAATAACTTCTTCCAGAACCATTGTCATAATTTCCATATTGTATCCTGCCTTTTATTTATTATCCGCGAAAATCCACATTCCAGCCAACCTGTTTTTCCTGTGGTGTAAATACATAATCGCTCATGCTGTCATATAACATATCCTGGATTTTCTTTTCCAGTTCTTCTAAGGAACCGGCAGTAACTGTTACAATATCTTCACTCTTACCTGTCTTATCCGTGCTGCCAGTCTTGTCCGATTTCTTAACGGAAGATGTATCATCATCCTCCTTATTCATGCGTTTCTCATAAGCTTCCTTCTGAGCTTTCTTACGTTCTGCGCGGTTTTCTTCCTGTTTCTTTTCAATACGCTTCTTCTGAAGAGATAAAGACTTATCTACTACTGCAAAGAAAGATGCATTTCCACCATCATTTACCTGAATGCCGTATGCCTTTACGCCACTCTGTCCATTGGCAAACTTACTCTGCATGGTTGCAAGCTGACTGGATGCATTGGCAATGATTCCCTCGTACTGTTTCCGGTAAGACTCATCTTCTGCCATCCGCTCAATCTTCTCCTCGTCAATTAAAACGACCATCTTGTTGGCATTGGCATACTGTCCTGCGTTGGCTTTTGCTGTCTCTTTCATATCCTTGGATACCAGGATGAAATCCATCGTGCCAAATTTCTTTTTCAGCTTCTCATAATACTCTTTCGCCTTATCCGAAAGCTTTGGCTCTCCAATGGTTTTTCCGGAGACTTTGCTGCTCTTTTCCGATTCCGTATAAGCGGAAACGGTTTCTGCTGCCTGATTTACTGCATTTGTGTTCATAAAAATTCCTCCTTGAATGTGTATATAAGCAAATCCTTTTGCTTAAAACAATATGTTACATTCTTTATATCGGAGGAATCTCTTATTTTCTTAAGTTATTCCTACAGTGCAAAATACCCTAAAACAATGGCTCCAAGAATAATCCGGTACCAGCCGAATACTTTAAAATCGTGTTTTTTAATATATCCCATCAGGAAACGGATTACTACTACAGATACCGCAAATGCCACCACGCATCCCAAGCCTAAGGCACAAAGTTCCTGCGGGGAAAATGCAAAACCAAACTTAATGAGTTTGATCAGGCTCCAGCCAAACATAACCGGCACAGCCAGGAAAAATGTAAACTCTGCCGCAGCCACACGGGATACTCCGATTAAAAGTGCTCCGATAATGGTTGCACCGGAACGGGATGTTCCAGGAATAATTGCAAGTACCTGAAAAAGTCCGATGAGAAATGCCGTCTGATAAGTAATATCATTTAAGCTTTCTACTCTTACTATTCGCTTTTTATTCCAGTTTTCAATCAGAATAAACGCAAAGCCATAGAAAATCAATGCAATAGCAATCACAAGTGGTGTATGAAAATGTGCATCTACATAATCATCAAACAAAAGCGTTACCACAGCTCCCGGTATGCAGGCAACTACAACCTTAAACCATAA
>JBNMJI010000311.1:0-1793 GCA_050873725.1 Roseburia sp. | reverse complement strand
TTTAAATACTGGTGCGGACAGTGTAACACTTACATCAAAGGAAGTTCCGCAGCTGCAGGAAAGAAAGATAATTCTTTCTTCCTGTGAGGGAAAACTTCTGCCTGTTTTGTAAAAGCAAAAGATATTTCTATAAATAGTACCGTTCCTTAAAAAGATAAGTGACATCTCCGCATACTTGTGCTATACTTTGGAAAAGATAAAGAGACATAGGAAGGGGGACTTACTATGGTTATATTTATTGGAATTTTGATATTTGCCGCAATGATTGGATTTTATGCATGCTTTGGCAGAAGAATCAATGAAAATATCGGTTCCGGATTTGGAAAAGAATACATGAAAGACAAATGGGGAATGGATGAATAAAAGAGAGAATTAAGAATGCCGGATGGGATTTACCATCCGGCATTTTTTCTCGATATTTTCATAGTGTGTTTCTCACAGTTCATGGGAAAATCATAGACTACTTCTTGATACTGGCACGCCGTTTTGCTTTCTCTTCATAGAGTATTGCGTCGGAATGTTTTAAAATATCTGTTAGATCCATCTGCGGATTGCAGTAGAATTCGTAAATGCCAACAGAGATTTCCACATAAAATGGCTTGTCACAGGCTGCATTAAAGGCATCCCCTTCTGCTTTCAGCCGTTTTAAAAGCTGCTCCTTGAAATCCGGCATATCGGTTAAAATAAAGGAAACAAATTCGTCACCGCCCAGTCTTGCGGTAATGGCATCCTTCGGCAGGCATTTACGCAGCCGCTCGGATACTGTGCGTAATGCGAAATCCCCGGCAAGATGGGAGAAACAGTCATTGATTTCCTTTAAGTGGTCTAAGTCACCAAAGAGAAGATAAGCTTTTTTGCCGGAATTGGATTCAATCGCATGGGAAGCCCGTTCCATAAATCCACGGCGGTTCAAAAGCTGGCTTAAATCGTCGTATTCGGAGATATAGCTTAAGATGCTGTTCTGCTCCTGAATGACTTTCATGGAATCCTGCAATTCTTTCTGAATCTGGCGTTCGCTGGCATTTAACTGGATGAAATGCAGGAGTGCACCAATCTGCAGGCTGCAAATCTGCATAAAGGAAATATCTTTCTGCTCCACTTCGCAAAGCAGCAGACCGAACTGTTCATCCCCGGAAAAGAGGATAAATGATGTATAGCAGTGGGTGTGTTCCTTTGGAAGGAAACTGGAAAATCCATTAGCAGTAGTTACCTTTGGCCGTTTGCCCGGTTCATAGTAGGCGGATTTTTCATCATGGTAATAGGCTGCCAGATAGATTTCGTCCGGGTACTCTGCAAGTTCATTTTCCTGATGAATGACCGGTTTATCAAAGAAGAAAAAGAAGGAACTTTTGACATTCATCAGATGCAGCCGCTCCATGATATGTGTAATCGTTTCTTTGAAATTGGCACCGGAGTTAATCAAATCTCTTGTAAAGGAAGGCACAAACCAGGCTTTCCGGTTCGAATCCATGATTTCTTTTTCCAGACGGAAGACATCCGCAGAATGAACATATTGCTGGGTAAAGGATAAAATGCTGGAAAGCTGTGTCTGCAGCAGTTCTTCTTCTGAGAAACTAATCAGCGCACGAAGCAAAGCGGTAAGTTGTTCTAGGAGCATTTCCCCGGAAATATGGGTATATGAGGTAAGCTTTTTCAAATAACGAATCAGAGGTTCGTTGGAGAAACCAGCTCCCTTCCGGATAAAGATTCCTTCATATATATTTTCAAAATATGCATGTAAAACTTCGGTATAGTAGTTACGGTCTTTTTCATATGGAATGGAAGAAAACAGC
>JBNMJI010000310.1:0-1800 GCA_050873725.1 Roseburia sp. | reverse complement strand
GGAAGGCTGTGATGATTTACGTTACAAACCATATACTCCACAGCCGGTGCCACAGATCCAGCAGGGAGAGAGTATCTTTGATGCGATTAAAAAAGGTGATATTTTACTGCATCATCCATATCAGACCTTTGATCCGGTAGTCGAATTTATCCGTCAGGCAGCCAAAGATCCGGATGTACTGGCAATCAAACAGACACTTTACCGTGTCAGCGGCAATTCGCCGATCATTGCATCACTGGCACAGGCAGCAGAAAATGGCAAACAGGTATCTGTTCTGGTAGAATTAAAAGCCCGTTTCGATGAGGAAAATAACATTGTCTGGGCAAAAAAATTAGAGAAAGCAGGCTGCCATGTCATCTGTGGTCTGGTGGGCTTAAAGACCCACAGCAAGATTGCACTGGTCGTAAGAAGAGAAGAAGAAGGCATCTGCCGTTATGTACATCTTGGAACCGGAAACTATAACGATTCTACTGCAAAGCTGTACACAGACTGTGGTATCTTTACCTGTTCGGAAGCAATCGGTGAAGATGCAACAGCAGTATTTAATATGTTATCCGGTTATTCTGAACCGCTGTCCTGGAACCGGCTGGTGGTAGCACCAATCTGGCTGCGGAAGCGTTTCTTGAAATTAATTGAGCGTGAAACAAAATATGCCAAAGCCGGAAAGACAGCCAAAATTGTAGCTAAGATGAATTCTCTTTGTGACCGTGATATTATTGCAGCTTTGTATGAAGCATCAGCAGCGGGAGTGCAGATTGATCTGGTGGTACGTGGAATCTGCTGCCTGAAGGTAGGTATTCCAAAGATTAGTGAAAATATCAGAGTGCGTTCCATTGTGGGAAATTTCTTGGAGCACAGCAGAATTTTCTATTTCTATAATGATGGACAGGAAGAAATTTACATGGGAAGTGCTGACTGGATGCCGCGTAACTTAGACCGCCGTGTAGAGATTATTTTCCCTGTAGAAAATGAAGAGTTAAAGCATAAAGTAATGCATATTCTGGATGTGGAACTGGCAGATAATACGAAAGCACATCTCCTTCAGAAGGATGGCACCTATGAAAAGGTTGACAAACGTGGAAAGGTACTGGTGAATTCACAGCTACAGTTCTGCAGGGAAGCAGAAGAAGCAGCACCAAAGCCTGCAGATGTGGTAAAAGACCGTATTTTTATTCCGGCAGAACCGGTAGAGGACTAAAGAAATCAGACACTTTTGCCGATATATAATATGAAACCATTGAAATAAAGCTCCAGGGAGGGGATTGTCGCATACGGATATGACGGTTATTTTAAGGTTCCGGTTGTTTTGCTCGTTCACGAGCAGGCAAGACAGCAGAATAGAGGGTATTCGGATGAATCCAGCCGGAAAAAATGTTCCGAAAATGAATTTGAACGAATCTTTCGAAATGCATTAGACGAGGTGAAAGACAAAAAATAGAAAGTATCTATAAAGAGGGACTGTTGTTTTACAGAAATTGTAAAATGACAGTCCCTCTTGGTGTACATGAGTAGTAAGCTATCTGCAATGCAGCGCATTTTTAATATCTGATAAAATATAATAAGGAATCGGCATATGTCTCGTTCCGTTTCCCATGGAAATATAAGGTTTGTTACTTCCGTGGAAGTCAGAGCCACCGGAAATAAGCAGATGATATTTTTGCGCAAGCTTCTTGATGTTTCGTTCATCGCCAAGCTGGTAGCTGGAATAGACGGCTTCAATACCATCTAAATGGCTTTCTTCTACCAGTGTCTGAACCAGAGTGTCCAATCGGTCTGCATTCATGCGATAGAGTACCGGAT
>JBNMJI010000309.1:0-1834 GCA_050873725.1 Roseburia sp. | reverse complement strand
TTGCAAATTCAAAGTCACGGTCATCATGTGCAGGAACACACATAATTGCTCCGGTACCATAATCAGCTAATACATAATCAGAAAGCCAGATTGGAACCTTTGCGCCGTTCAGCGGATTGATTGCATAAGAACCGGTAAATACACCAGTCTTTTCTTTATCCTGTAAACGGTCTACAGAAGATTTCAGGGATGACTGATAAATATAATCTTCTACTGCAGCTCTTGTCTCATCGGTTGCAAGTTCTTTTGCCAAAGCATGCTCCGGTGCAAGTACCATAAAGGTTGCTCCGTGAAGAGTATCCGGTCTTGTGGTATAAACAGTAATCTCTTTATCGCTTCCGTCAACCTTAAAGTTAACTTCTGCTCCATTACTCTTACCAATCCAGTCAGTCTGCATTTTCCTAACCTTTTCCGGCCAGTCAAGCTTATCAAGGTCTGCAAGAAGACGGTCTGCATATTTGGTAATCTTAAGCATCCACTGCTTTAAGTTCTTCTTGGTAACATCAGCACCGCAACGCTCACATTTACCATTTACAACTTCCTCATTTGCAAGACCTGTCTTACAGGATGGACACCAGTTGATTGGCATCTCTTTCTCATAAGCAAGTCCGGCTTTAAACATTTTTACGAAAATCCACTGTGTCCATTTGTAGAATTCAGGATCGGTTGTATTTACTTCCATATCCCAGTCATAGATTGCAGCGATTTCCTGAATCTGACGTTTGATATTCTTGATATTTTCAGCAGTAGATTTTTCTGGATGAACACCCATCTTGATTGCGTAGTTTTCTGCCGGAAGACCGAATGCATCCCATCCCATCGGATGAATGACATAATATCCATGCATAAGCTTATAACGGCTCCATACATCAGATATTACATAACCTCTCCAGTGACCTACATGAAGTCCGTTTCCGGATGGGTATGGAAACATATCCAGACAATAATATTTCGGCTTCTTGCCATCATTAACGTTAATTGGCTTATCTTCCCAGACTTTACGCCATTTCTGCTCTACCGCTCTGTGATTATACGGTACTGTTGTTTGTGACATCTTCAATTCCTCCTAATTAAAACAGCCTTCGTCCATAAAATAAGGACATGCTGATAGAATGCCTTTTTAGAGACTTATACTCATAAAATTCTATCACATGCCCTCAATTTGTCAAGGAAAAATGGTATTTGTATCAATTGTAAGAATCCGGTCTATCGGACAGATGCTTTTTCCCTTTCCGTCTGTACCTTCAAAATATTTCGAACTTGCTGACTCAAACAGTACATAGATATTGCCATCTGCATAATTAATTTCTTCGGAACACGGTGGCATTTCCACTTTAAGCTCCGGTGTCCGCGGTTTTGCATCCAGTGCATCTACATTCCGGTAAATCTTCAAATAAGACGAATTGCTTCTTCCATAGGAAGTGCTTAAATATACCCTGTCCTGTTCGTCAAAAGCAATTCCCTGTACCTTTTCCGGTATCTGGTAACGCTGCTGTTCAATCAGTTCTCCATCCTGATATTTATAGGAAATCATGATGGATTTGAATAAGGTGTTGTGGGTTGCTACCCAGAGGATTCCATCGTGCCAGGTGATGCAGGATGGCATATTCGCTACACGGTATTCTTCAAACATTCCGGTAGCATCCACAAAAATTTTCGGTTTGGACTCTGCAATCTTCTTTATATAATTGTAACTGATCCGCTCCAAAGACCTTGTATCAGAGTGGCAGATCCAGACATTTCTGCCATCGTAGGTAAGCCCTCCAAGATGGCTGTTCTTTTTCATGCCAAGTGTAACCATATATTCTCCGGTCTCTTTATCAAAGATATAAAG
>JBNMJI010000308.1:0-1849 GCA_050873725.1 Roseburia sp. | reverse complement strand
TGCTCTTGTGACCTGCCGCTCTTTGGCAAGCTGTGCCACATCCGGGTCTGCCATAAAGCAATGGGCTTCTCCACCAAAGGAAGCTAATATTTTCTTATTGATTCCGGCAAGTGCCATGTTGGTATCCGTTACGATATCGGCGCCCTTAAGAATCAGTTCCTTCGCGATTTCTACTGCATGGTCAGAATAACACATTGTCTCTGCATAATCAAAATCTGCGCTGGTATGTATTACACGCTTGGTAACAGGTTCCTGCTCCTTGGGCAATACAATATGACGCTTTTCTAATTCCTCTGAAATAATCTCAAAGCTGCGTTTTTCTATCTCTCCCGGCAATACGAATTCGATTGGATTCATTTCCCTGTCACCTCTCTTAATGCGCTTATCAGACGCTCATTCTCTGCCTGTCCCCTTACTGCAATCCGGTAATATCCTTTCGACAGACCTCTGTAATTTTCACAATTTCGAATCAAAATCTGTTTCTTTAAAAGTAACTCATATAACGGTAACTCTGTGTAAAATAAAATATAATCTGCCCGGGACGGATACACCCGGAAACCTAAGGACGTCAGCTCCTTTATCAGAATACTCCGCTGCTCTTTTATGAGTTTCCTGCTTTCCCTGATAAAATCTGTTTCTTTTGCTGCGGCACATCCTGCCATCTGGGCAAATACCGATAAGTTCCATTCCGGAAGCTGCCTTGCAATCTTCTGATAAATTTCCCTGTTCCGGCAGATAAGATAGCCCAGCCGGACTCCCGGTATTGCGAAAGTCTTGGTAAATGCTCTCACCCGAATCAGATTCCCACTTTTTGCGACTGTTTCTATTTCTTCATAAAGTGAAGCCTCTTCACAAAATGGCAGGAAACATTCATCTACCACTACTATTATGCCAAGCTCCTGACACCGCTTTAAAATTCCTTTCAAAATCTCCGGCGGAATCAACTGTCCGGTAGGATTATTGGGATTGGCAAGATAAATAAGCTCTGTTTCTTTGTCTAATGCCTCTATAAAGTCCTCTCCCAGCACAAAATTATTCTGTTCCCGCAATGGAAAATAACTTACCTCACAGTCTTCTACTCCGGCTGCCCACTCATAGCCATAAAAAGAAGGAACCGGAATCAGTATTTTCTTTGGCTTTAGCGCATGAAGAATCGCAGGAAAAAGTTCAGAAGCTCCATTTCCGCACAATATCTCATCTGCCGATACTTTATCCATCCCGGCAATGGCTGCTTTCAGCTTCTCCTGCCTGATGTCCGGATACTGTCTGCATAAGGCCACTGCTTCCCTAAGGGCTGCCTCTACGGATGCCGGTGTGCCCAGGGGATTGATATTTACAGAATAATCTAACGATATGCAATTGCGGTAAATATCTCCTCCATGTATCATATTCCTGTTCCTTTCCTGATTTTTCATCCTTTAAATCATATAAAGAATAACAATCCCATCACCAAAAGGCAAATGCCTTCACATAAAAATGTCGTTGCATACAAAAGCCGGTTTGCCCTTTTGATGTCCTCATATTCCACCGGACGCAGTGCATCTCCGATTAATGGCTTTTTCACCAGCTTGCCAAAATACCATGCATCTCCTGCAAGCTGTATGGACAGTGCTCCTGCACAGGCTGCCTCTGTCTGGGCAGAATTTGGGCTGGCATGATGATACCGGTCCCTTTTATAAATGTAATATGCATGTTTTCCGTCATATTCTTTTCCAAGGAAATACGTCCCTGCAATCATCAGATACGCACTGATGCGGGATGGAATATAATTGCAGATATCATCAAATTTTGCGGCAGCTCTTCCAAAATGAAGATAACGTTCATTCTTATATCCTACCATGGAATCCAT
>JBNMJI010000307.1:0-1878 GCA_050873725.1 Roseburia sp. | reverse complement strand
TTTCCGGCGGCGACCCGGAAACCCTGCAGGCAGGACCGGCACTGATGTTTATTACAATTCCAAAAGTATTTGACAGCATGGGACTTGGAACGGGAGTCGGAATATTATTCTTCGTATTGGTGCTGTTTGCGGCAATGACAAGTTCTATCGCATTAACGGAAAGCGCAGTATCGACTTTTGAAGATGAGCTGGGCTGGGGAAGACGGAAAGCAACAGTGATTGTCGGTGTTGTGATGCTGCTCTTGGGAAGTCTTTCCACACTGGGCTATGGACCACTGGCAAATGTAAAGATTATCGGAATGCAGATTCTTGATTTCTTTGATTTCCTGACGAACTCTGTGATGATGCCGATTGCAGCTATTGCAACCTGCCTTTTGGTATCAAGAGTAGTGGGAGTACAGCGGATTGAAGAAGAAGTAACCCGTGGCGGCAGTCCATTCCGCAGAAAGAAAATATTTGCAGTGATGATAAAATATCTCTGTCCAATCTTTGCAGCAATTATTTTAATCAGCTCGATTGCAAATGCATTCGGCTGGATTCAGATGTAGTTGATAGAAAAAAGGAGCGTCCCTTCTGATTTAGAAGAGACGCTCTTTCTGTAGGATTCTTAACTTAAATTATGAATTTGCCATATCCTTAACAGAATTTAATGCCTTCTGGACAGGTGGCAGACAGATAATGATTAATGTAATGAGTGCTTCAGCACCAAGGTATGCACCATTGTAAGCAAGGGAGTATACGACTGCATTTGGGAATTCTTCCGGAGCATACATACCGAAGAAAATCCATCCGGAAAGGAATGCGAAGAAGTATCTGCCTAATACACCAACGATATAACCTTTGATAAGTCCGTGTTTGGATTTGCTGAAGAGTCCGGCAAGTCCCAATGCACCAAAAGCGAAGAGGTAATCCACTAACATCTGTGGAACACTGATGATGTAAGGGTCAACAACTAACTGCAGGATTCCGTAAGCGAAAGCTGCGGTCAGACCGGCACCCAGACCGTACCAGTAACCAATCAGAACGATGAATAACATGCTCAGTAAAGTAACGGAACCACCCATTGGCATATCGAAAAGCTTAATCATGGAAGTTACCATGGCAAGGGCAATTGCCATTGCTGAAAATGCCAGCTGCTTTGCACTGAATTTCTTCTTTCCACCGAAGATAGCACAGCCAATCAGAAGAATGGCAATCATGATGATAACGAGGGCTGTAAAACCGGCAGTAGTGAGCTGGTAAGAAGAGCCATCGTATGTTGCAAAAAATGACATAAAAAAATCCTCCTTAAAGATGTTGCTCTGCCAGGAGGTCGAAATACGTGCTTCCTTACGCCGGTATTATCCGGTTCAAGTGATAAGGGTCAACGCAGATGCGTTTCTCAGCCAAAGGCGCCCCTAGCAAAGTGATATTTTGTTTTCAGTTTGTAATGGTAACAGTGGTGGTATAAAATGTCAAGTGTAAATTTTTCTGGAAAAATCTGTGGAAAAATATAAAGAAAAAGTAACTTCCGGTCGATAAAAGGATTAGAAGTGTCTTATTCTGTGCTTTTTTAGAAAAAAGGGGTTTCTCTTGAAACTGAAAAGTAAAAAGAATATAGTAAAGATAACGTAGAAAATAAATGAGGAAACAAAAAGTAACAAGGAGAGGTTCTATGCGTAAGTACAAGGATGTTGGAAAAAGAATACTGGTATTAGTATTAAGTATTTGTATGATTGCAGGCGTTCTTCCGGCAATACCGGCAGAGGCGGCAGATGCATTTCCAAGCAATGGAAGCATTACATTAGGAGCAGATCCAAATGGTGCAACTGCAACCGGAAATGATACCTATACTTATACCGGACAGGAGGTCAAGCCGGCGGTTACGGTACAGATTGA
>JBNMJI010000306.1:0-1879 GCA_050873725.1 Roseburia sp. | reverse complement strand
GTCAATGGAGCTTTGTTATCCCGTTCCATTATTTTCGAGCTGCATGCACTGGAAAAAGAAGATATTAAGAAGCTTTTGGTGAGGGCAGTTACCGATAAGGAAAAAGGAATGGGTGCATATTAGGCAGTCATCGATGAGGATGCACTGGAATTCATGGCAGACGTTGCCAATGGAGATGCAAGGGCAGCCCTTACCGCCATTGAACTTGGAATCTTAACCACACCACGAAGCGAAGACGGACTGATTCATATTACAATCGATGTGGCACAGGAATGTATTCAGAAGCGTGTAGTGAAATATGATAAGGCAGGAGATAATCATTATGATACGATTTCTGCATTTATCAAAAGTATCCGTGGAACAGACCCGGATGCAGCTCTTTATTATCTTGCAAGAATGTTATATGCAGGAGAGGATATTCGTTTCATCGCAAGAAGAATCATGATCAGTGCGGCAGAGGATGTTGGCACAGCAGATCCGATGGCATTGAATGTGGCAGTTTCTGCGGCACAGGCAGTAGAACGCATCGGTATGCCGGAGGCACAGATTATTCTTGCAGAAGCAGTTGCCTATGTGGCAAGTGCACCAAAAAGTAATGCATCCTATATGGGATTAAGCCGTGCAATGGATGTGGTGGAACATACCAAAACAGCACCGATACCAAATCATTTAAAGGATGCGCATTATAAATCCGCCGGAAAATTAGGTCATGGATTGGGTTATCTTTATTCTCATGATTACCCGCATCACTATGTCAAACAGCAGTATCTTCCGGATGGACTGACGGATTCGGTATTTTATGAGCCGACCGATAATGGAAAAGAAAAAGAAATCGCCCAGTGGCTTCACTGGTTAAAAGAAAATGATGAATGATACAGGAGGAAGGAATAAGATGCAGTCTTATCAGGAAATGTCAAAAGAAGAATTGTATAAGGTAAAGGAAGGCCTTGAAAAAGAGTATGCGAAATACAAGGGAATGGGTCTTTCTTTAAATATGGCAAGAGGAAAGCCAGCAGCAACCCAGCTTGACCTTGCTATGCCGATGCTTGATGTATTAAACAGCAGCAGTGAATTAATTGCAGAAAATGGTACAGACTGTAGAAACTATGGAGAATTAAAAGGAATTCCGGAAGCAAGAAAATTAATCGCAGATATGGTAGGAAGCACTCCTGACCATGTCTTTGTATACGGTAATTCCAGCTTAAATGTTATGTACGATACGGTATCCCGTTCCTTTACCCACGGTGTGATGGGAAGTACACCATGGTGCAAACTGGATAAAGTAAAATTCTTATGTCCGGTACCGGGCTATGACCGCCATTTCGGTGTAACAGAATTCTTCGGCGTAGAAATGGTAAATGTACCGATGACTTCTGAAGGACCGGATATGGATATGGTAGAGCGTCTGGTAAGCAGTGATGATTCCATCAAAGGAATCTGGTGTGTACCAAAATATTCCAATCCTCAGGGAATTACTTATTCTGATGAAACCGTCCGCCGTATGGCAGCATTAAAGCCGGCAGCAGAAGACTTCCGTATTTACTGGGACAATGCCTATGTAGTACATCATCTCTATGAAGACAAGCAGGACAGTCTTTTAGATATCATCAGCGAATGTGAGAAAGCCGGAAATCCGGATATGGTATATGAATTCTGCTCTACATCAAAGGTAAGTTTCCCGGGAAGCGGTATCGCAGCAATCGTAACCTCCAAGGCAAACCTTGACTTCATTGAGAAACAGTTTACGATGCAGACCATCGGACATGATAAGATTAATCAGCTTCGTCATGTACGTTATTTCAAAAATATTGACGGAATCAATGCACATATGATGAAGCAGGCAGCAATTATGCGTCCGAAGTTTGAAGTGGTAGAAAAG
>JBNMJI010000305.1:0-1912 GCA_050873725.1 Roseburia sp. | reverse complement strand
TCGTCATAAGAGGTGCGACCTCCATACGAGGTTCATCTTTCGTTAATTCTAATAATTTTGCAATACGATCCGGTTTATTATTCTCGACTGCAAAGACACCCTTGGCATGTTCAAACATGCCAAGAATGATACGCATGCCTTCTACCAGCTCTTCCGTGTGGTCTAACATGATGCGGTAGTCAGATGTCAGATACGGTTCACACTCTGCACAGTTGGCAATAATATAGTCGATTTTTTCCGGTTCCTTCGGAGATAATTTTACGTGGGTTGGGAATCCTGCTCCACCCATACCAACAACTCCGGCTTCTTTTATACGGTTAATAATTTCTTCTTTGGAAAGAGCACTGACATCTTCTACTGCCTGATACTCTACTTCCTTAAATTCACCATCGCTTTCAATTACAATGGAGTTCACCATATCACCTGTTGGAACTCTTCTTGGCTCAATTTTCTTAACAGTTCCGGATACGGACGCATGGATTGGTGCAGATACGAAGCCGCCTGCTTCTGCTATCTTCTGCCCTTTCAAAACGGTATCTCCTACCGCTACGATTGGTGTTGCCGGTGCTCCAATATGCTGCGATAATGGATATACCAGTTCACCTTTGGGTAATAATTCACGTATTGGCTTATCTTTTGATAAATCCTTTCCTTCGAAAGGATGGACGCCACCTTTAAATGTCATTAAACCCATCTTATGTGCCCCTCTTTCTATGATAGTATTGCACTGCATCTGCAATGCGCTTAACATAGAATGTATTATAACACAAATTAGGATTTTTTGACACACTAAAAAGATTTTTTCTCAATAATTTTGTCGAATTTTAACAAGGAATGATTACTTTTTGTCAATCTATCGTGTATAATAAAAATCGACAGGAGGTCAGATATGAAAACAATTTTACATGAAATTCCATATAATCCGGCTTCGAATTTAGACCGTGAAATCTTTACAGATTCTTCTCTCTTTTTTGATATCGAAACCACCGGATTTTCCCCAGCTCATACCAGTCTCTATCTGATTGGATGCGCCTATCATATCGAACAGACGCTTTATATCAAACAGTTTTTTGCCGAAGCACCGGAAGAAGAAAAAGACGTTCTTTGGGCATTTCTTTCACTATTGGAAGATTTTGACACCATTATCACCTTCAACGGAATCGGCTTTGATATTCCTTATCTGAAAGCGAAATGCAATACTTATGAATATAAAGAACACTTTGCTGATTTTACTTACGTGGATATTTTCAAATCCATTTCCCAGATTAAGCATATTCTGCAGCTTCCTAATTACAAGCAGAAAACCATCGAAGCTTTTCTTGGTATCGGCAGGGATGACTTATATTCCGGCGGTGAATTAATCGAAATCTATCACTCTTATGTAAAGGAGCCGCGCCCGGATAAATTGGAAATACTTCTGCTCCACAACTATGAAGATGTACTGGATATGCCTGCATTACTTCCCGTTTTATCCTATGTCCATCTGTTTAACGGTCAGTATTTATCCTGCAGTGCCACTGTTTCTGATTATACGGATTACAAGCAGCAGGAAAAGAAGGAACTGATTCTTTCTATCGAACCGGAATTTCCATTTCCGAAGCATATTTCCTGCCGTCTGGATTCCGTTTATTTCTATGCAAAGGATGAAAAATGCACCCTCTCCGTCCGTTTAGAAGAGGATGCATTAAAATATTTCTTTCCAAATTATAAGGATTATTATTATCTTCCTGCTGAAGACGCTGCCATGCACAAAAGTGTTGCATCTTATGTCGATAAAGAGCACCGCAAACAGGCAACTGCAGCCACCTGCTACACGAAACACGAGGGACTCTTTCTTCCACAGTATGAAGAACTTATTACACCATCCTTCAAGCATGAATACAAAGAAAAAAATTCCTACTTTGAACTTACG
>JBNMJI010000304.1:0-1930 GCA_050873725.1 Roseburia sp. | reverse complement strand
GTGTCACACTCTGGTTTAAGCTCTGTCCTAAAGTATCCACATCATTGGTAATCCGGGAAAGAACTTCTCCATAAGTTCTGCTTTCAAAATATTTCATTGGCATGCGATTGATTTTCTCAGAAATCTCTTTCCGCATACGATAGCAGATTTTCTGTGTGATTCCGGTCATAATCATGCCCTGGAAGAAACTCAATACCGCACTGATAGTATATAACCCAAGGGTAAACAATAATATCTTTCCGATCAGTGTGAAATCGATTCCGCCGGTTCCGGCTACTTTATTCATAAGCCCATCTGCCAATGCAGTAGTAGCTTTACCCATTACCTTTGGTCCTAATACAGAAAATACAGTCGAACAGATTGCAAGTATCATAACTGCAACAATTCCAATTTTATATTTTCCAATATAAGAAAGAAGTTTCCGGAAAGAGCCCTTAAAATCTTTTGCTTTTTCACCCGGCATCATTCCACCGCCCATTGGTCCTCCCGGACCTCTACGACGTGGTGCACGATAACTTTGCTCATTACTCATGTTATTTTTCCTCCTTTCCCTCTTCTAATCCCAATTCCTTTGCGGATAACTGTGACTGTGCAATCTGCTGATATACTTCACAATCCCGTAATAATTCTTCATGAGTACCTTTTCCGACAATCTTACCTTCATCCAATACAAGAATCTGGTCGGCATGTAAAATGGTACTGATTCGCTGTGCCACGATAATTACACTGCTTTCTTTTGTTTTTGACTCCAATGCTTTACGCAGTGCCGCATCGGTCTTCATATCAAGTGCAGAGAAACTGTCATCAAAGATATAAACATTCGGATTCTTTGCGATTGCTCTGGCGATGGATAATCTCTGTTTCTGTCCACCAGAAACATTTGTTCCACCCTGCGCAATCCCGCTGTCATATTTTTCCGGCTTTTCATTAATAAATTCTGTTGCCTGTGCAATCTCTGCAGCCTCTGTCATTTCTGCTTCCGTAGCTTCCGGTCTGCCAAATTTCAGATTGGATGCAATGGTTCCTGAAAACAGAATTCCCTTCTGTGGTACGAATCCGATTTCATCTCTTAATTCAGCTAAGCTTAAATTCCGGATATCCACACCATCTAAGGTAATCTTACCGGCTGTTACATCATAGAATCTCGGAATCAGATTAACCAGCGTTGACTTTCCACAGCCGGTACTTCCGATAATCGCTGTTGTCTTTCCCGGTTCTGCTGTAAAATCAATATCTTCCAGTACATCTTCATCCGCACCCGGATAACGGAAGTTTACATGATGGAATTCCACTTTTCCGGTATGTTTTTCAATTGTTTCTTTTTCTGCCTTTTCTATAATAGAAGAATTTGTAGTAATAACTTCATCAATCCGGTCTGCTGCAACACCGGCACGCGGCAGCATAATAGACATCATGGTAAGCATCAGGAATGCCATAACAATCTGCATGGTATAAGTAATAAATGCGGTCATTGCTCCTACCTGAAGCTGTCCGGCATCAATACGATGTGCCGATACCCAGACAATCAGTATGGTTACTCCATACATAATAAACATCATGCCCGGCATCATAAAAGTCATGACACGGTTGGTAAATAACTGTGTTCTGGTAAGATTCCGGTTTGCTTCATCAAACCGCTCTTCTTCCTTTTTTTCTCTTCCAAAAGCGCGGATTACGGAAAGTCCCGTAAGAATCTCTCTGGATACTAAGTTCAGGGCATCCACTAACTTCTGCATTATTTTGAACTTCGGAAGTGTAATGGACATCAACACCATAACCAGTCCGGAAATTACCAGTACTGCCAGTACGATAATCCATTCCATATGTGCTCCGGTCTTTAATACTTTATAAATTCCACCAATTCAGATGATTGGTGCATATAAAAGCATTCGAAGCATAATTGCTGTTACAAACTGAATCTGCTGAATAT
>JBNMJI010000303.1:0-1955 GCA_050873725.1 Roseburia sp. | reverse complement strand
CCACTTGCCTGCGTTGGAATTATCTCAAAAGTAAATATGGTATTTATGGCAATCTGTATTGGAATTTCCCAGGGCTGCCAGCCAATCTGGGGCTTTAATTACGGAGCAGGAAGTTTTGAGAGAGTAAGAAAAACATTCTGGCGTGCCTTTGAGATATCCGTGCTGGTGGGTGTTGCATTTTTTATAGTATTTCAGATATTTCCACATCAGCTGGTGGCGGTATTTGGCGACGGAAGTGCAGAATATTTCCAGTTTGCAGAGCGGTATTTCAGAATCTTTATGTTTATGACATTTATCAATGGAATCCAGCCAATGTCTTCGGGCTTCTTTACATCCATCGGAAAAGCCAGACTTGGTATTGTGGTATCATTGACGAGACAGGTATTATTTTTACTACCACTGATTCTCATTTTTCCATTGTTTATGGGAATCGACGGGGTGATGTATGCAGGACCGATTGCGGACGCAGCAGCGGCAGTCGTTGCCATTTTCTATGCACTGCGTGAATTAAATATCATGAAAAAGTTAGAAAAGAAAGTGATATAAAAGAATCCCATGGAAAATCTCAAATATTTTCCATGGGATTCTTGCTGTTGCCGGGTATTCATAAGAAACTGCCGGTGGCAGGTTCTGTGGGTTATGAAATAGCGGTATGGAACGGCAAAAGGCAGATCATGCGGTTAGAAGCTGTGGCCGCCGCCACCGCCTCCACCGCCGCCTCCACTGCTGCCGCCTCCGCCGCCGCTGCTTCCACCGCTGCTGCTGGAAGGCGGGCTGTAGACACGGGATTGCCGGATAAAGCGGATACTTGGATTGGCAATATTGCACTGCGTAAATACCTTTCCCAAGAGTTCATCTTTGGATGGCTTCTTTGCACGGGAGAAGGAGCGTACCAGGAAATAGTTTAACAGCAAAGCAACGATAATTGCTAAAAAGGCATTACTGATATATTTCATCGGCTGCGCAATTTTTCGCCCCTCTAATAACGTATTAATCTGACCAAAAGCAGTATATGCACAGGTGTAATAGTCGCCGTCAGAGGCATATTTGTATACATTATCGGTGATGGTGTTGGCATAGCTTTTGGTAATGGTTTTATAAATGGTTCCATTACTGTGAATCCAGATATTCCGCTCGTCCATATCAATGAGAAATACGGTTGCGCTGGTGGAACCGAAGGTGTCGCGGTAATAGCTTTTGATATAATCCTCAGTAGAATAGTAAGGATTGTAATCAATGGATTTAAAAGCAACACTTCCGTAAGTGGTAATCGAAGCCATCTCTTTTCCAAGGGCAGTTTCTTCTTCGTCTGTTAACAGGTTGGCGTCGTCCTCAACGATAACCTGATAACCGGTGCTTTTATTGGTGTAGGTCTTGGTTTCGGCTTTGCAGGTAATACTTCCACCAAGGAAGAGGAAGAAACATGCAAGCAGACAGCCAAGAATAATTTTTGCAGAATAAAGGCTGCATTTCTTCTTATATGTATCAGGCACGGTCATCACCTCCCTGTCGGTTAAACTGTGGCAGTTTCCGCATGGTAAGCATATTGTATTCCTTTAAAATGCTAAGAAGCGTAAAGATAATACCGGCAAAAGATACAATTGCACCACCATAGTAATAAAGGTCAGAAACCGGGTGCAGGAAAGTAATCATTCCGGCAACTGCAATGGAAATCAGGGAACCTAAGAATCCCGGAATTTTTCCACGGGTGGTTGTTTCACTGAACTGGGAAAATCCAATCAGCGAAGTCAGAACTCCACCGCCGATAACAATAAGCATAACGATTTTGGAAAATGAAAAACCGCCGGAACTAAAGATTCCCATTAGAACCTGAATTGCAAATACACCTAAAAAAAGATACGGGATAATGCTTTCAAATTTTGCTTTCATACTCTTATGGGGCTTTAAGTTTACTTTGACTTTCGCTTCTTTCTTGACATTTCCCTGTTTGGACT
>JBNMJI010000302.1:0-1977 GCA_050873725.1 Roseburia sp. | reverse complement strand
GTTTTGCGATATCCAGTCCCAGACCGATTCCATCTTTCCTGCTGTTCTTGGCATTGTTGCCTCGTTCAAAGCTTTCAAAGATTTTTTCCTGCTCATCTTTCTCTATTCCGATTCCACTGTCTGCCACAGTTATCTTTAAAAAGGTATCTCCGTTTTCCGCCTCTTTTTCTACGCCCAGCTCCACAAAGCCTTCATCCGTATACTTCACAGCGTTTTCCAGAAGATTTAGAATAATCTGGCGGATATGTGCCTTATCTCCATAGAAATGTTTTCCAGGTTTTAATAATGGGTCTTCTATCTTCACGCGGAAGTTAAGTGATTTCTTTTCTGCCTGCGGTCTCATCTGGGCTACTGCGTCATTCATAACCTCTTCTAATGCAAATGCATCTTTCTTTATCTGAAGGGTACCACTTTCCAGCCGAGAGGCATCTAATACTTCTTCTATCAATGCAATCATGCTGTCACCGGCAGATGCAATTTCTCTGGTATATCTGCGGATTTTCTCTTCTGATGTTTCTTCTGCAATCACCTCATTCATACCAAGCATCGTATTCATCGGCGTCCGCAGCTCATGACTTACTTTCATTAAAAATCTGGTCTTGGCTTCATCCGCACTGCGAAGTCTCTGCATAATTTCCAATGTTTCTGTCTGGTCGATAAACCAAAGCATACAGCCATCTTTCTCTCCATTTTCCACAATATCTTCCATACGAAGTTCATAGCTGCGGTCATTCTTGTGCAATAGTCTTTCCCGGTTCGTCAGTGCCTGTAAAATTTCTTTTTGTCTGCTTGCCGCACTGCCTACTTTTATTTCCGGGAAAAGTTCCTTCATACGCTGGTTGACAAAGATGATTTTATTTTCTGCATCTAAGATAATTAATCCTTCTTTACCATGGTTAAATGCATTATCCACCGCTGCCTGCAGGGAATCAAAATATCCATAACGAATCATTGCCATAATCATACAGAACATCATAATTGTCATAGCAATGACCACCGGATTATAACTGCCAAATACTCCCAATCCTTTTAAGATTAATTCTAAAGTAAAGGTACCAACTCCCACTGTCATATATAGAATCCGCTTCTTATGAATCGGCGAACTCTCCCTGTAACGCATGATACACAAAATAAATACTGCCAGTGTAACAACTGCAAGATGGATATAATGAATAACCCAGATAATCCCGTCTGTTACTTCAATCCGGTTATACATACCATCTTTTAAAATCCGCATAGACTTATAAAAATACGGATGGTATTCTGCCGTAAACACTCCCACCAGTACAATTGCA
The DNA here is from genome assembly GCA_050873725.1 of Roseburia sp. GTDB lineage: Bacteria > Bacillota > Clostridia > Lachnospirales > Lachnospiraceae > Roseburia_C. The sequence goes on along the minus strand of JBNMJI010000302.1, from coordinate 682 downwards.
TTCACAACCGCCTGGATAATATATATAAATCCCGGAATTTTGAGTCTTCCAAACTCCGATGCAAACCAGAGGAATGCCATTAAAAATCCTGCCTGTCCCACATACTGGATACACAGTCCGGCAAGTGCCTCACCAACCGTATCCGAATGCACCAGTTCCAAATGAACCCCCAGTACAAAAAGCATTGTAAATATATCATAAATAATAAATGCAATCTGTGCTTTGGAGGGCTGCTTATGTATACTGATTGCCAACATAAAAAGCATCAGGATAAGCGCTATAATATTTACCGATACAAGAAAATAGAACATACTTCTTTTCCTTTCGCAAAAGTCTTATTGACTCTTTTTAACATATTATAGCGGAATGCCTGATGCTTTTCCACTGATTTTATTTTGCAAATAAAGGAGTAGATAAATAGCGGTCTCCGGAATCCGGAAGCAATACTACAATATTCTTTCCTTTATTTTCTTTTCGTTTTGCCAGTTCAACAGCAGCCTTTAATGCAGCTCCTGCGCTGATTCCCACAAGAATTCCCTCGCTGCGGGCAAATGCTCTTCCTTCTTCAAAGGCGTCATCATTTTTGATTGGAATAATCTCATCATAAACAGAAGTATCCAGTGTGTCCGGAATAAATCCGGCACCAATTCCCTGAATTTTATGTGGTCCAACTTTACCCTGG
>JBNMJI010000301.1:0-2050 GCA_050873725.1 Roseburia sp. | reverse complement strand
TCCTTTTGCTCCGTTATTATCGGTAATACGGATTGCCGGCACCTGCATGCTGCCATTATATTCAAACGTCACCTGTGTCGGATCATAGTTTGCAGAACCCACAACGATATTACACTCGCACTCATTTAACTTTCTTGGCACAATACTGAAGGTTCCACGGTTCACACCACCCTCTGCCAGTGCATAATCTCCAGTCAGTCTGATATAAGCCTTTGCATTGTTGGTTCCAATTTCGATGTTATCTTCACAGGAAACCACTTCTACATACTGGCTGTCCAAGGTAACATTTTTACCACCTTCAGTATAATAAACGGTGATATTTGCCGGATCCGGTACAACAGCACTTCCGGTATAAGTCTGGTCTGTAATTACAATATCTACCGGGCTGATGTTTTTCGGATTAATGGTATAAGTATAAACTCTTTCTCCGCCGGCATAGTTGCTGCCATCGAGACCTGTTACCTTAATATAATAGGTTGCCGCATGAATCAGATCCTGCGCCTCGGTATCTTCTTTATCATCTGCTAACTCTGTGCAGTCCGGGTCACGGTAAACTGCATAGTCAAAGTCTGTCCCCTTCTTTAACGCATTGCCTTCATCATCGGTTGCTGTCAGGGATAATACCTTGCTCTTGCCATCAAAGAAGCTGGAATAACTGGTGTCTTTATTAATCACACCGGCTTCTGTTCCGTTGATGGATAACTTAAAGGTACATTTGTCTAAAGATTTTGCTACAATATCAAAATAAATCGGCTCTGCCTTGGTTCCAAGGTCTCCCTCGTAGTAATCCAGTCCGGTTACTTTTACATAATATCTTCCGATGGAAGTCGGCTCGGATACCGCCTGGGTATATTCTGCGTCTTTATAATAAGTAATCTTGTATCTGGAATCGCTGATAACATCACCGGATGTATTGGAAACAGTAATGTTTGGCACATTCTTCTTGCCGTTGTATTCCAGTTCATCCTTATCTAAGACTGCTTTACCAAGCTTGTCATAAATTTCAAAGTTAATAAATGCATTTCCGGTTAAGTTTCCGGTTCCGGTAATAATCAGGTTGTTGGTTCCGGTCTGTCCAGCAGTTGTCTCATTACGATATGCTACGTTGTAGTTACCCACCGGAATTTCCACACCATTTAATTTAATTACCACTTCGTTGGTCATATCCGGTTTGCTGTTCTTTACATAATAATATTTATCACTCTTTAAGGAAACACTGATGCCTGCTGCGCTTAAATCTGCCTTACCAATTAAGAAAGTAAATGTCTTGCTTCCCCGGTACAGAGAAGAAGAGTTGGCTGTTACCGTCATTTTTGCTGTTCCGGCATTGGTATTGTCTGCCCAGCTTGTAGTATAGTCAGATGCCTGGATTCCTGCAGAATTCTGGCTGTCAACCAACGTAAATTCCGGTTTCTGTGCAGTTCCGGTGTAAGTAGAATCGCTCAGCCCATTAGAAACAGTTACAGAATCTGCTCCGATATTATAGTAAATATTATAGCGGTTCTCTGCTACTGTTCCTGAAAATGTATAATTACTGCTGCTCTTTAATACAATTTTAAAGGAATGAGTTCCTACTGAAGTATTGCTTCCTGATGTATATTCTACGTTATAATCATCTGCAGAAAGGTTTACCATGGTAGAAGTACCACTTATAATACCATACACTCCGGTAATCGTCGGTAATACATCACTTCCGGTATAATATACATATCCATCTTCACCGGTACCTTCCACACCTTTATAATTAACACCAATATAGCTTAACTTCTGCTGTGCAATGGTAAAACTCTTGGTGGTCTGCCATCTGTGGCTGTCTCCGATACCAACAATATCGATATATGCTGTTCCAGCGTTGGTATTATTCCGGTAATAAACGGAGTAATCTTCTTTTTCTTTCAAAGTCTCTCCATCAATCTGTACCGTAACCGCCGGCTTGACCTCCTGTCCGGTATAAGTATAGGTATCATTTCCGGTTGCAGTTGCACCATTTGGATCTGCTCCTAATGTAATGCTTCCATTGCTTGGAAATGCATCTGCCGCCTCTGCCGGT
>JBNMJI010000300.1:0-2060 GCA_050873725.1 Roseburia sp. | reverse complement strand
TGGCATTCTTATAAGAGGAGCAGAAAATGGAAAAACGTGTAATTTCAACGCAGATGCAGGATGAAGATATCAAAATCGAAAAAACACTGCGTCCGCTGACCTTGGATGAATATATTGGTCAGGAGAAAGCAAAAGCAAATCTTAAAGTATATATAGAGGCTGCAAAACAGCGTGGCGAGTCCTTAGACCATGTACTATTTTACGGTCCTCCGGGACTTGGTAAGACAACCCTTGCCGGCATTATTGCCAATGAAATGGGGGTACATATGAAAGTTACTTCCGGACCTGCCATTGGAAAGCCGGGAGAAATGGCGGCTATTTTAAGTAATCTTGCAGAAGGTGATATTTTATTTGTAGATGAGATTCATCGTCTGAACCGTCAGGTAGAGGAAGTCTTATATCCTGCCATGGAGGATTATGTCATTGATATTATGGTGGGAAAAGGTGCAACAGCCCGTTCAATCCGCCTTGATTTACCGCATTTTACACTGGTTGGTGCAACTACCAGAGCCGGACTTTTATCGGCACCCTTAAGAGACCGTTTTGGAGTGGTTCATCATTTGGAATTTTATAATGTAGAGGAACTTAAGACAATCATTGTCCATTCTGCGAAGAAGTTAGAGGTCAAGATAGATGAAGAAGGTGCAATCGAATTGGCACGCCGTTCCAGAGGAACACCACGTCTTGCCAACCGTCTTTTAAAGAGAGTGCGTGATTTTGCACAGGTGCAGTACAATGGTGAAATTACCAAAGAAGTAGCATCCTTTGCACTGGATTTACTGGAAGTAGACAAGATGGGATTAGACCAGAATGACCGGAATATTTTACTTACAATTATTGAAAAATTCCAGGGAGGACCGGTAGGGCTGGATACCCTTGCGGCAGCAATTGGGGAAGATGCCGGAACCATAGAGGATGTCTATGAGCCATATCTTGTAAAGAACGGATTTATCAACCGGACACCGAAGGGAAGAGTTGCAACAGAATTTGCATATCATCACTTTGGAATAGAGGGCTAAGAAAATAGTTGTTTTTCAATACATTTATGGCTATAATATGCTATATGTAGTAGTCAGAGAATATTTTTAGGCAGATACGCAGAGAGGAAATGAAAATGGCAGCAAAAAATAATACAGAAGTGATTATTGATGGAAAAGTATATACTTTAAGCGGATATGAGAGTCAGGAGTATTTACAGAAGGTAGCAACTTATATCAATGATAAGATTGCAGAATTTAAAATGCTGGATGAATATAAGAGAATTCCAAGTGATATGCGTTCCACATTGCTGGCATTGAACATTGCAGATGATTATTTCAAAGCGAAAAGCCAGGTTGAAAAATTAGAGCAGGATTTAGAAGTAAAAGACCGTGAAATCTATGATTTAAAGCATGAACTGATTTCCAACCAGATCCGCATGGAAAGTGATGCCAAGTCCTTAAAGGATCTGGAGAAAGAAAATAAAGAGCTGCTTTTAAATAAGACCAGACTGGAAGCAACCTTAGAAGATGCTTTGCTTGGCAAAGTAGATAAGCTTGAAAAGCCGGAAAAAACTGAGAAACAGGAAAAACCAGAGGAAAAGAAAACAGACCATACGGAAGCAAAGAAAGAAGAAAAACCTTCCGGAAAGAAAGCGTAATAGAGAATAAAAACTATGAAAAGGGGGCAGACATCTATCTGTCCCTTTTGTTGCCATAGGAGATGAGGAAAGATGAAAGAGTTAGAACTTTTAGCACCGGCAGGTTCCTTAAAAACATTAAAGGCAGTTATTCATGCCGGAGCAGATGCCGTATATCTTGGCGGAAGTATGTTCGGCGCAAGAGCATATGCCAATAATTTTAATGAAGAAGAATTATTAGAGGCAATCCGCTTCGGACATATTCATGGACGCAAAATTATTCTTGCAGTGAATACACTGTTAAAAGAATATGAATTAGGACAGCTTTATGATTATCTGCGGCCTTATTACGAAGCAGGATTGGATGCTGTTATTGTGCAGGATATGGGCGTTATGGAGTTTATCAAAACTCATTTTCCAAATCTTCCGATACATACCAGTA
>JBNMJI010000299.1:0-2062 GCA_050873725.1 Roseburia sp. | reverse complement strand
ACCTTCTTTACAATGAGGTTATAAGTTCCATCTTCGTTGTTGACCAGTTTTAAAATCTGATGTCCCTCTTCTTTGATACTGCGTGGTACGTTCTGTACCGGCTCTCCATCATTCATGCGGATTGCAATGACTTCGCCATCCTCTAACTCATCAATTGCAACCTTTGCCTTTACAAAAGTAAGGGGGCATACTTTATCGGTAATATCTACTGTATCATCAATTTTGATTCCTTCGATTTCCATCTTATATCTCCTTTTTCATCTTTATTTTCTTTTTCTGCTGCTTCCGGCAACTTTATTTTTCTTCAAATGCATTGCGGATTACTTTGCGGAATTCATCTTCTCCCACACGCTGTAAAAGTAAACGGAAACGTTCACCCGGATTTGCATGCTCTTCAAAGAATCCAATAGCTGCATCAGTCACACGGAATAATGTCTCTTCATCGGTAATCAGTGGAAGCAACTGTTCTCCTTTGTAAATATGATTTCCAAATAATCCACCAAAGGATACGATATATCCGCTCTTTCCTTCCCATGCATCTGTCGGGCAGGATTTTACACAACGGCCACAGTTGGTACACTTATCATAATCAATGGTAACTTCTGTTCCGGTACATTTGATAGCATCTTCACGGCATGCCTTTTCGCAGACACCACAATTGATACATTTATCTGCTATCCAGCTTACTTCCATACCACCTTTTACACCGATGTCATTTTCTTCTGCCTTAAGACAGTTGTTCTGACATCCGGTAACACCAAATTTGAATTTGTGTGGAAGCTCTCTTCCGAAGTAATGCTCATCTAATTTCTTTGCCAGGCTGTAGGTATCGATACATCCGCTTGGGCAGATTTCAGAACCCTGACATGCGGTAACGGTACGGACTCTCGGTCCACATACACCAGGTTTTACACCACCGTCTGCTAACTTTGCACGAACCTCTTCTATATCTTCAAAGTTAATAAATGGAATCTCAATGCCCTGTCTGGAAGTCATATGAACATAGCCTTTTCCATATTTTTCTGCCACATCTGCTACTGCTTTAATATTTTCTGCTGTCAGGTTTCCTCCAACTACCTGAATTCTTAAAGAAAAGAATCCTTTCTGTTTCTGGCGCATAAATCCGCCTTTTTTCAATGCCGCATAATCAATTTTTGCCATTATCTGCTTCCTCCATTTACTCTTTACTTTTCTCTGGTCTGCTCTGATCCATTGCCTGTCTGAAGTCTTCGATTAAATCTTCGACATCTTCAATTCCGACACTGATGCGGATCAAGTCATCAAATACTCCGGCGTCTCTTTTTTCTTCCGGGGTACTGTGTACATTTAATGTAGATTCCGGATGAATCACTAATGTTTTCGTATCTCCGATATTGGAAATAATCAGCGGAAGCTTTAATGCATTGATAATATCAAATGCCCGTTTCTTGCTTCCGGTCCGTATGGTTAAGATTCCACCAAAACGGTCCTTAAACTGTTTCTTTGCGATTTCATGCCATGGACTGCTTTCCAGTCCCGGATAATTGACTGTGACATCCGGATATTCTCTTACAAAAAACCTTGCCAGTTCTGCTGCATTGTCACAGATACGCTCCATTCGAATTCCCAGTGTCTCTAAGCCGATGCAGTTATAAAATGCATTCTGAGGAGACAGACAGGCTCCTGTGTTGCGGAACAGTCCATTTCGAAGCTTTGCAGTATAGGCAAATGGTCCAAACTTCTTAAAGTCTGCCATGCCCGGATATTTTTCCACATCCCACTTAAATCTGCCGCTGTCCGTAATAATTCCGCTGATGGAATTGCTGTGACCATTGATGTATTTAGAGGAAGAATTCATTACAATATCCGCTCCTAGGGAAAGCGGCTTCACTAAGAATGCAGTAGCAACCGTATTATCTATAATGAGCGGTACCTGATGCTCATGTGCCAGATTTGCAAGTGCCGTAATATCTGTCACATCAAGTCTTGGATTACCAATGGTCTCTGCAAAGTAAAGACGGGTATGTTCATTGGTCTTTGCTTCAAATGCAGCCAGGTCATTGTTTTCCACATAATGTGTTGT
>JBNMJI010000298.1:0-2075 GCA_050873725.1 Roseburia sp. | reverse complement strand
TGATCGCACCGGGCCGTGTATTCCGTGCCGATGAGGTAGATGCGACACATTCTCCGTCATTCCATCAGATCGAGGGACTTGTCGTTGATAAAAACATTACATTTTCTGATTTAAGGGGAACACTTGCAGAGTTTGCAAGACAGTTGTTCGGACAGGATACCAAAGTAAAATTCCGTCCGCATCATTTCCCATTTACAGAGCCGAGTGCAGAGATGGATGTTACCTGCTTTAAATGTGGCGGTAAGGGATGCCGTTTCTGTAAGGGCGAAGGCTGGATTGAAATCTTAGGCTGTGGAATGGTTCATCCGAAGGTGCTTCGTATGAGCGGTATTGATCCGGAAGAATATTCAGGATTTGCATTCGGAGTTGGTCTTGAGCGTATTGCTTTATTGAAATATGAAATTGATGATATGCGTCTCTTATATGAGAACGATGACCGTTTCTTAAGACAGTTTTAATGAACCGGGAAGTTGAAAGGACATGCTTCCTGTAGTCGGAAAGAAAAGAACACAGTAGAGAGTTGATAGAAGGAGAAACAATATGAATACATCATTAAAATGGATAGAAGCTTTGGTTCCAGGACTTAATGTAGATGCACAGGAATATACCGATGCAATGATTCTGTCCGGTTCAAAAGTAGAATTTTACAAGAAAATGGATGCCGATTTAGAGAAAATCGTTGTTGGACAGATTAAGAAAATCGAGCCGCATCCGGATGCTGATAAATTAATCATCTGCCAGGTAGATGTTGGAACAGGTGAGGACATCCAGATTGTAACCGGTGCTCCGAATGTAAAAGAAGGAGATAAGGTTCCGGTTGTATTGGATGGAGGACGTGTTGCCGGTGGCCATGATGGCAAGATGACAGAAGGCGGCATCAAAATTAAAAAAGGTAAATTAAGAGGAATTGAGTCCAATGGAATGATGTGCTCCATTGAAGAACTTGGTTCTACCCGTGATATGTATCCGGAAGCTCCGGAATATGGTATCTACATTTTTGCTGATGATGAAGTAAAACCGGGTGATGATGCCATTAAAGCATTAGGTCTTGATGATACTATTGTAGAATATGAGATTACAAACAACCGTGTAGACTGTTTCTCAATCCTTGGAATTGCAAGAGAAGCAGCAGCAACTTTTAAGAAAGAATTTGTACCACCGGTTGTAACTGAGACTGGAAATGATGAGGATGTCAATGACTATATTAAAGTAAATGTAGTAGATAAAGAATTATGTCCTCGTTATACAGCCCGTGTTGTAAAGAATATTAAGATTGCACCATCACCAAAGTGGATGCAGCGCAGACTTGCAGCCCAGGGAATCCGTCCAATCAATAATATTGTGGATATTACCAACTATGTTATGGAAGAATACGGACAGCCAATGCATGCATATGACTGGGATACCATCGAGGGAAAAGAAATTGTCGTAAGACGTGCCGGAAGAGGCGAGTTATTTACAACTTTAGATGGCCAAGAGCGTACTTTGGACGAAAACGTTCTGATGATTTGTGATGGCAAGAAAGCAATCGGTATTGCCGGTATTATGGGTGGCGAGAACTCCATGATTACAGACAATGTAAAAACCATGCTTTTTGAAGCTGCATGTTTTGATGGAACCAACATCCGTCTTTCCGGTAAGCGAATTGGTCTTCGTACCGATGCTTCTTCCAAATTTGAAAAAGGTCTGGATCCAAACCTTGCAATGGAAGCTATGAACAGAGCCTGCCAGTTAATCGAAGAATTAGGTGCCGGTGAAGTAGTTGGCGGAGCTATTGATATTTATGAGAATAAGAAAGAGGGCAGACGGATTCCGTTTGAGCCGGAGAAATACAATAAATTATTAGGAACCAATATTAAGCCGGAAGAAATGCTTTCCTACTTCAAGCGTCTGGAATTAGGTTATGATAAAGAAACCAATGAAGTATTAGTTCCATCCTGGAGACAGGACTTAGAGTGCGACGCAGACCTTGCAGAGGAAGTGGCAAGATTCTTTGGTTATGCAAATATTCCAACAACTTTACCAAGCGGAGAAGCTACCACCGGAATGTTATCCTATAAGTTAAGAATTGAAAG
>JBNMJI010000297.1:0-2087 GCA_050873725.1 Roseburia sp. | reverse complement strand
GCCTGCACAGATACCATACACTCCAAGGAAAATATGTCCCAACGGAAGCCGCATCATAAGAAAAACCGATAAAAGGTTTCCTCCGATTCCGCCTAAAACAATCATATTCTCATAGAGGTAAATTCGAGCTGCAGTCTTAGACTTTCCAATCATCCGTGGAATAATATTTAACATAATAAGAAATGCAAAGGTTCCTCCCGCCACCGCAGAACCGGCAGTCAGTCCTACCAGCCCTAAGAAAACATGTCTAATCCACATCAATCGTCTTGCCTCCCCGTCCGCAATTGGCAATATAAGTGTCATCTACGTCCTTTTCATACTTGCGCATCTCCACCTGGATTGGTGTCGGGTCATTGGTTATCTTGCTGTTGCCAAAGTGATTAAAGAAAATGATAACTCCAATGGGCAGCCCAATGCTATAGCAGATTTCCAGTTCCGTAATGCCTGTGGATTCCTTTCCCATCACCTGATAATAAAGCTTCTGGAACAGTTCTGTCACGGAAATGTCGTTATTAAATGCCATAATGGTAAATGCCGCTCCAAAGAAAATCAGCGCGCATAAAATACCGGTTTTTGCATATTCAGCTGCTTTGGAGGGCTGCAGCTTTGGCTCATACTCAATCACAAAATCCGCTTCTCCCTCATTGGTAATATCCACATTAGGATACTGCTCCTGTATCATTTCAAAAATTTTTAAGGACGTCATTACCTGAACATATTCTGTTTTCTTTGCCTTCTGCGGAAAGGAATAGATTTTCATCTGCTTCAACTGGCGTATCATCGCCTCATCCGTTCCTGTCATCTTTGCAACATCCGATAACTTGACATGGCGGTCTTTGACCATGGAATTCTTTTCGATTTTAATATAAAGACTTGTCTGCTGACTACTCATGAAAATGGCATCCTTTCTACGAATTTTGTTACAAATGTTCCTTCGCCCTTTGTACTTTTATTTCCATTTTCATTGGTATAATAAAGAATGCCTCCTATCACGGCGATTATCACCAGTGAAAGGAGGCAGATACGATACGTCTTATGCTTCATACTATTCCTCCTCATTTCCTGCATTTTCCGGAATAGTATGTGTTATGATTCGTTTTTTATTCTTTTATTTGTTTTTCATTGCAACCTGCAATGCTTTGGTAATTGCACTTCCTACTACGAAGCATGCTGCTGCTTCAACCAGTCCGTTGACACCTACAAAGGCAATGACAAAGCGGAATGGATTCAAGCCGCCTGCCAGTGACTGTATGTAATCGGAGCTGAAGAAAAAGATTACCAGTGTTGACATGAAGAAAAAGGTGTTTAAGATTGGACCTGCCAGGTTGGCAATTAAAATCTTCCAGTTCTTCATTTTCGGGAATTTGGATAATCCCTTATAGATAAGTCCGGTCAACCAGCCCATCAGAATTCTTGATACCACGCATACCACGAAAGTTCCGAATGGATTGATGCCAAGGAGTACTGCTCCAAAAGGACTCATTCCAAAGCACTGGATAAAGCTTGTGATTCCAAATACTGCTCCTAATACTGCTCCGCCCAATGGTCCTAAAATAATGGCACCAATTGTAACTGGAACTACAATCAATGTAATTTCCAGACCAAGTGTCTTAATATAACCAAGTGGGGTAAAAGCCAGAATCAGAATGATTGCAACCAACAGAGCCATCTCAACGAGTTTCACTGTTCTGCTACTTCTATTCATAGTCTCTTCCTCTTTTCTGCATCTGTCTGCCGATGCCGCAATAATATTTGTTGTCTGCTTCACTGCCAAAACAGTTTCCTGCAAACCTCGTTTAGAATACCACTTTTTTCCACTGTATACAATGTTTGTACCAAAAAAAATACCTGCATTTTAACTACAGGCAACATACTTTGCAAATTTCTCGCCAGGCGCATAAGAAGGGTGTCATACAAATCTTCCGATTTGCATGACACCCTTCTTCGCACATCTTAAATGATACTCATCCAAGATGAAATATTACATCCGTAAACGGATTATTTTGCAGCCATTTCCTCTTTTAATGCTTTTGTAAGAGCTGGAACGATTTTGTTTAAGTCTCCTACTAAACCGTAATCTGCAACGT
>JBNMJI010000296.1:0-2091 GCA_050873725.1 Roseburia sp. | reverse complement strand
CGTTTATGTTTTCTTCTCTCGTCCATAGTCCTCTCCTTCTATCAAGATTAAAGCTAATAAAATTATTTTATCCTATATTTCGAATTCTGACAATAAGAAATTATTTTATCAGCATAGCGTCCCCAAAACTAAAGAAACGATATCTTTCTTCTACCGCTTTCTTATAGGCAGCCAGAATATGTTCCCTGCCTGCAAGGGCAGATACCAGCATCACAAGGGTAGACTGTGGCAGGTGGAAATTCGTAATCAGCGCATCGATAACTTTAAACTTATAGCCCGGATAGATAAAGATGTCCGTCCAGCCGCTCTTTTCCCGTAAAGTGCCGTCTTCTTCTGCTGCGGACTCTAAGGTTCTTGTACTGGTGGTTCCCACTGCAATTACCCGATGGCCATTTGCTTTGGCACGATTGATTTTATCTGCTTCCGACTGTTCAATCCGGTAGAATTCCGAATGCATATGGTGTTCTTCGATGGTATCCACTTTTACCGGACGGAAAGTGCCAAGTCCCACATGAAGGGTAACTTCTGCTATATCAACGCCCATATCACGGATCTGCTGTAATAATTCCGGCGTAAAATGAAGTCCCGCTGTCGGAGCTGCCGCAGAGCCATCATATTTGGCATATACTGTCTGGTAACGGTTCTTATCTTTTAACTGATGGGTAATATAAGGTGGCAGCGGCATCTGACCAAGCTGGTCTAAAATCTCTTCAAAGATTCCATCATAGTGGAACTGAATCAGACGGTTACCATCTTCTACTACCTCTAAGACTTCTCCGGTCAAAAGTCCCTCTCCAAAAGAAATCTTAACTCCAGGCTTACATTTCTTTCCCGGTTTTACCAGTGTTTCCCAGATATCATTTTCTTTTCTCTTTAAAAGAAGAATCTCTATTTTTGCTTCCGTTCCCTCTTTGACTCCAAACAATCTTGCCGGAATTACCTTGGTATTATTTAACACAAGGCAGTCTCCCGGCTGCAGATAATCTACTACATCACGGAATATTTTATGTTCAATGTCTCCCGTTTTCTTATCTAAGACCATAAGTCTGGAACTGGAACGATCCTCCAGAGGATCCTGAGCAATCAGTTCCTCCGGTAAATCGTAATCAAAAGCTTTTACATCCATGTTTCTTTCCTCTATTTCTAAGCTCTCAGTTCAATCTTCATTGCTTCTAATGCTTTTACAATGCGGTTCATTGCTCCGCTTAAATCTGCTTCCTCTAAGTTCTTATCCTTTGCACGGAAGGTCAGTGAGTAAGCAATGGATTTATAACCCGGTTTAATCTGGGCTCCTTCATAAATATCGAACAGTGTGTAGCTCTCTAAGTAAGCACCACCCTTGCTTTCGAATACTTTTTCGATATCTCCTGCAAGAATCTCTTTTGGAACAACCATACTGATGTCACGGGTTGCTGCCGGGAATTTGGCAATACCTTCGTATTTACGGTCAAAGGTTGTTTCATCCATAATAGATGGCATATCAATCACTGCAACATAAACTCTGTCTTTGATATTGTAATTAGCAGCTACAAGCGGATGAACCTCTCCTAAGTAACCAACTACTTTGCCATCATATACAATATTTGCCTGACGACCCGGATGCAGATAAGGTCTTCCGGCATTCGGATCATATTCTGCTTTCTTTGTCATTCCAACTTTATAGAAGAATTCTTCTACAACGCCCTTCATAGTAAAGAAGTCACCTTCGCCATACATACCAAGGGTAAACTGCATTCTCTCATCCGGAAGCTCCGTTACCGGTACGCTCTTTGGCAGATAAATATTACCTAATTCATAGAGACGTACATCTTTATTTCTTCTGTTATAGTTGGTTGATAAAGAGGTCAGCATTCCGTTTAAGGATGTGGTACGCATAATACTGAAATCTTCTCCCAAAGGATTGGAAATTGTTACGGTCTGGCGTAATGGTGAATCTGCCGGAAGTAATAATTTATCAAATACCTTCGGACTTTCGAAGGAATAATTCATACCCTGTGAGAAACCACAGAATTCTGCAATATCTCTTGCAATTCTTTCAATTCTTAACTTATAGGATAACATTCCGGTGGTAGCTTCTCCGCTTGGTAAAGT
>JBNMJI010000295.1:0-2097 GCA_050873725.1 Roseburia sp. | reverse complement strand
GTAATTAAGGAAGCGGTAGAGAATTTATCCATCTCAGTATTGGAAAAGCCTACTACCTTACCAAAGATTTTCTCTCTTAAGTCTCTTCCGACTCCTGCGCCGACTCTGGATGCAAGATATCCGACTACTACTGCAACTGCCAGCATGAGTAATGACATAGCTGCCATCTTTCCACCCTCTGACCAGAGATAATTCTTCTGGATATGCTCCACATCAAGTCCTGCCTTTTCGTCACAGGATGCTGCATATGCTGTTCCCATGGCATGTAAGGTACTGCTTCCCACAGAATCTATCATATTTTCCATATATTCTCTGGACTGTTCTATACCATCCTGCGTCATTGCACCGCTTGCAATCAGCTGCTGCATCATCGGACGCATATCCACATAAGTTACCATTTCACCATCATCATTTTCCGCTTCATATGTGGTCAGTTCCATCTGCATCATCTGTCCGATTTCTTCAATGGACATCTCATCTAAGCTTTCTTTGGTAATCTGGTTCTGCGGATTCTGTTCCAATGCTTCCGCAATCGTATTCTTAAAATCCGTTTCACTCATATTTGCCATACGGTAAGTCAGTACGATTGGTGTCAGTAGTTCATCATCCAATGTTTCTAATGTCTCTTTATCCGCAGTACATACATAAGCATCGTCTTTTTTTTCATAGACCGCTTCAAAAGTATCCTTTTCACCATCTGTCATAAAAAGTTCTGCCAGCTGATATTCTTCCTCCGGCATCTTTTCCGGCAAAATATGTTTGATTCCCTTATTCTGGATTCCTACATCGATGATATCGGATGTATATTGTGGCAACGACAAATCGCAATAAGCCTGCACTCCAAGGAGGAGAAATATTACCACGATGATATGCCAGTACGGGAGCATATTTTTAAATAGTTTCCGCATCTTTCCTGTTCCTTCCTTTTCTATATTATTTATAAAATATTTCTATTTTAATTGCTGTTTCAACTGTCTTCTCTTTTCAATCTCAAGCTCTGCTGTCTGCTCTAATTTATTCAGATAGCCAATCAGCCGGTTCATATCTTCTTCTCCCATTTTCTCCGTAACCGACTTTAATAATTCACTCAAAATCCGGTTGCATTCATTTAAAACCTCTTTTCCTTCCTCAGTTACTCTCACATAAACATTCCGCCGGTCACCCTCACACACCATACGTTCGACATAATTTTTCTCTTCCAGGGAACGAAGTGTCCGGGACACCGCCGGTGCTGCCACACGCATATAACGTGCCACTTCCGATACCGTAACCTTTGCATCTATCGATTTGCTATCCGGCTCTTTGGCATCTGTCTTTTTGGTAGCCATCTCTTTTTCTTTGCGGCAATGCTCGATGGTCTTTAAGGTTCCCATTTCCACGGATGAGACCCCCGGCAGAATGGATGAGATTTTCAAACGATGAAAACGATTAAATATGGAAAATATTTCATTTCCACAACCCTGCATCATTTTCACCTCCCTTTCTTTACATTTTATATTTTCTATTTACTTAACATTGTTAACTATTAACATGTGAAAACAATAATAGCACCATGATTAAGATAGGTCAATTAAAAAAGTATAAAATTATTATTAAATCATATCATTGACAGTTAAAAACGAATCTTATAATATAAAAAAAGCAAGTTTTTTTACTAAAGGAGACTAAAAATATGAGTTTTAATTTTTTAAACCAATTACCAAGTCCGGAAGAAATCAAAAAAGAGTATCCACTTCCGGAGAGACTGGCACAGATAAAAAAAGAACGGGATGCTGCAATTCGTAAAGTCTTAACCGGCGAAGATGACCGTTTCTTAGTTATCATCGGACCTTGTTCCGCTGACAGCGAAGAACCTGTCTGCGACTACGTCAGCCGCCTGACCAAAATTGCAGAAGATGTCAAAGACCGTCTGATTATTATCCCTCGTGTCTACACCAATAAGCCAAGAACAACCGGCGAAGGCTACAAAGGTATCGCTACCCAGCCAGACCCTGAGAAAGCTCCTGATATGGTTGCAGGACTGATTGCAATGCGTAAACTGCACATCCGCACCATTGAAGAAAGTGGTCTGACCCCTGCTGACGAAATGCTTTACCC
>JBNMJI010000294.1:0-2097 GCA_050873725.1 Roseburia sp. | reverse complement strand
TCTACATTGTATCCGGCAATTAAAGCGGTGGGAGAAGGTTTAGGCGATAAGATTTTTTATTTAACGGCCAAGACAGTTACCGCAAACGTGGCAAAGGAGACTCTTGGCATTTTATGTGAAAAGGGTTATCAGGCAAAGAGTGTGCAGATTACGGCAAAGGAAAAGCTGTGTCCCTGCGAGGAAGTGGACTGTAATCCAGTAAGCTGTCCTTATGCAAAGGGACATTTTGACCGGGTAAACGATGCAGTTTATGATTTGTTGCAGAAGGAAAATAATCTGACAAGGGAAGTTTTGCTGACACATGCAAAAGAGTATCAGGTCTGCCCTTTTGAAATGTGTCTGGATACGGCAACCTGGGCGGATAATATTATCTGTGATTATAATTATGTCTTTGACCCGAATGTATATCTGAAACGATTTTTTGCAGATGGCGTCAAGGGTGACTACATTTTTCTGGTGGATGAGGCGCACAATCTTGTGGAACGTGGACGGGAGATGTACAGTGCCACTCTTGTCAAAGAGGATATTCTTGCAGTACGAAAAATTATGAAGTCAAGAAGCTCTGCCATTGAAAAGGAACTGAGCAAATGCAATAAGCTGATGCTGGAATATAAGAGAGAATGCGAAACTTATCAGGTTTATGAAAGCATTCCAAATCTCATTTTCTCCTGCATGCGCCTTGCGGCAAAAATTGAAGAATATATGCAGAAGAATCCGGAGTTTCCGGGGCGGGATGTGGTTCTTGATTTTTATTTTGAATTACGTAATTTCTTAAATATCTATGAGCGTGTGGACGAGCATTATGTAATTTATGGGCAGCATGATGAAGAGGGCAGATTTGTCATAAAGCTTTTTTGCGTGGATCCGTCCTTTAATCTGCAGGAGTGTCTGGATAAAGGAAATGCTACGATTTTCTTCTCGGCAACGCTGCTGCCGGTTCAGTATTATAAGGAGCTTTTGACTAATAAAACGGACAATTATGCAGTTTATGCCAGGACAACATTTTCACAGGATAAGAGACTTTTATTAATTGGAAATGATGTCAGCAGCAAATATACCAGAAGAACACCGGAAGAATATGGAAGGATTGCGGATTATATTTATCGTACGATAAAGAAGAAAAAGGGCAATTATATGGTATTTTTCCCGTCGTATCTTTTTCTGAAAAAAGTGCATGAGGCATTTGAACTGCGGACGGATGAAACCATCACCTGCATCTGTCAGGAATCCGGCATGCGGGAAGAAGAAAGAGAAGCCTTCTTAGAAGCATTTCAGGAGGAAAAAGAAGAGTCCCTGGTGGCATTTTGTGTTATGGGCGGCATCTTTGGAGAAGGAATTGACTTAAAGAGGGAGCAGTTGATTGGCGCAATCATTGTAGGAACCGGTCTGCCGCAGATTAGCAATGAACGGGAGATTTTAAAAGAGTATTATGATAAAAAAGAGGGCATGGGATTCGACTATGCCTATCGGTATCCGGGCATGAATAAGGTGCTTCAGGCAGCGGGGCGTGTTATCCGTACCGCAGAAGATGTGGGAATTATCGAGCTTTTGGATGAACGTTTCCTGCAGAATGATTATCAGCGGCTGTTCCCAAGAGAGTGGGAACAGCGGAGTGTGTGCCAGCTTTCTAATTTGGAAGAGAAGCTGACGACCTTCTGGGATGAAATGCATTTATAATGTCGGCAGCAGGTTTAAGAATTCTTCCGTAGAAGTAAGAATCGGAAGATTCGGATTTACGGAGACAGCAAGCTGTCTTCGTGGAAGGGGCTCTAAGGTCTTTAAGATAAACAAATCCTTGGATTCATGTTTGAGGCAGTAGTCCGGGATGCAGGCAATACCAAGACCGATGCGGGCAAGGTCAATCAGAAGGTCATTACTGCTCAACTCAATTTCCGGAATCAGCTCAAGCTGATGGGAAAGGAAGAGATTGTGCATGAATTCGCTGGTGGTGCTCTTGTTATCAAGCATCAGCAGAGGATATTTTGTTAAATCGCGGAAACTTAATTCCTGCTGTTTTAAATTAAAGTAGGATGGATTCGCAATAAATACATCTGTAAAGTCCAGTACCATCTTGCGGATGTAGGATTGATTCAATCG
>JBNMJI010000293.1:0-2103 GCA_050873725.1 Roseburia sp. | reverse complement strand
CTACTGTTTCAAGTCCATGTCCGTTGGTATTTACACAGTGAATGTCATGACCGGAAATCGTCTCGTATCCATCACAGATAAAAGTACGGTTCGGGTCTAAAGTTCCGGTATCCAGACCACAGGCTACGGTAAAAGGTTTTACGGTAGAGCCCGGTTCATAAGTATAAGTAATGCAGAAATTAGACCATAACTGGTTTAAAGCATCCAGTTCTGCATCGTCATCCATAGCATCAATTTCTTCCTGGGTATAATAGGCAGACAAATCCCTTGGATTACTACTGTCATAATTTGGATAATTTGCCATGGCAAGCACTTCAGCATTCTGGGGATTCATTACAATAACTCCCACATGTTTACTTCCAGCACCTTCTCTTGCTGCATCCCTGTATTCTTCTTCAAATGCAGCAATCTTATCTTCTACGATTTTCTGGATATTTGCATCAATGGTCAATGTAACATCATTTCCATTCTGGGCATCGATTACTGTCTTCTCAAAATTGCTGTCGGAATTCAGATAACCATATTCTCTTCCGTTGGTTCCATTCAGAACACTGTTATAGGAATTTTCCACTCCATTCATTCCCAGATTACCGCTGGTAGTAAATCCTACTACCGCACTGGCTAGAGAACCATATGGATATTCTCTCTGGTATTCTTTTTCAAACCAGACTCCATTAATTTTTCCTTTTTTCTCTGCATCGCTGCTCTTCTTATCGGAAGCTTCCTTTTCCGCCGCCTGCATATCTTCAAACGCCTGAATCTCTTCATAGCTTAATTTCTTTGCCAGAACATTGTACTGGCTCTTTGGCTTATCCGTAATCAGATTACGTAAATCGGTTTCATTCAGCTGTGGGAAACAGGTTATCAGTGCATCGATGGTCGGGTCAATATCTGCCGAATCACTGTTTAATACCTTACAGTCTAATATCACATTGTATACATCCACGCTGGTTGCCAGTATCGTTCCCTTGCAGTCTGTAATATTTCCACGCTGATAAGGAATGACCGTACTGTCATATTTCTGCTGGGATAATACTTTCTTTTCGTATTTCTTTCCACTGGTGTGTTCAATATACATCAATCTTACAATTAATCCCAACAAAAGTAGTGCTATTATTACAAACAGCACTACAAGTTTCTTTTGCATTTTCTTATTAAATTTTGCTATTTTCTTTCCGCCGCGTCTCTTTCCTGCCATTTTACCACCACGTTTGTTTCCTACTTATTCGGAATATCCTCAAACTGATTCATATAATCTTCTTTATCAACCGTATAATGTATAATCTGGTCCGGTCCCGCATAGCTCATGCCAAGCTGGTTCATTGCTATATCCTTGATGGTTGCAAGATCTACTGCTGTCTCGATTCTTTTTTCTGCCGCATCATTATCTGCCTTTAATTCAGCTACCTGGCTTTCTAATGCAGAAATTGTCTTTAAATGCGTTGTAATTCCAGACTGCAGACGGATATACAGCACTGCTGCCACACACATAACCAGCAGTGATACAGATAAAAATGCCACATAACCCAAATCCATATGTGCTGACTTCTCCTGATTCTTCTGCGCCATACGTCTGTTACGCTGTCTGATTTCCTCCCGCTGCTTTTCTTCCTGTTCTCTGCGGTAATCCGGTGCAGCTTCTAATTTACGGACAGTGTTTCCATCTATGTAAGTCTGTGTGCGATAATTTCTTCTTGTCTTCTCCATTTTCACATTCCCCTCTCTAGTCATTGATATGTCGTTCAAATACTCTTAATTTTGCGCTTTTTGCTCTCGGATTCTCTTCCATTTCAGATTCCGTTGGAAGAATCGGTTTTCTAGTGATTACTTTCCCTTTTGGTTTCTTGCCACATACACACACCGGAAATTCTTTCGGACAGGTACATGGATTTTCATTTTTGCGAAAGATGTTCTTTACAATTCTGTCTTCCAGGGAATGGAAGGTAATGATACAGATTCTTCCATCTTCCTCTAAAAGGTCTATCATCTCATCCAAGGTATCCGATAAGACTTCCAGTTCACGGTTCAGTTCAATACGGATTGCCTGGAATGTTCTCTTTGCCGGATGTCCGCCGGTACTCTGTACTTTCATCGGTATAGATG
>JBNMJI010000292.1:0-2131 GCA_050873725.1 Roseburia sp. | reverse complement strand
TTTCGTGGTAGAGTGTTTTTATCTGGATAACGAAATCGATTGAGAAATCCTTCTGCAATTGTGAAAAATGATATGTTTTTATGATTGGAATATATCTTAGTGCCCCTTGCAGTTCTTATGTGGCATTCGCACTCGAGGAACTGCACAGATATTCGAACTGAAAAAATTATAGTATTTTTCACAATTGCAGAAGAATAACACAAGAAATAGAATCAGGAGGAAAACAAATGTTTCGAAAAGACTTTGTATGGGGCGTTGCCAGCAGTGCCTATCAGGTAGAAGGAAGAGACAAAAATGATGGTGCAGGAACCTGCATCTGGGACACCTTTACCGAAGAGGGAAGAACCTTCGAACATCATAATGCCTATGTCAGTGCCGATGATATGCACCGCTATAAAGAAGACTATGCGCTGATGAGAGAACTTGGCGTGAAGGCATACCGTTTTTCCATAAGCTGGGCGAGACTGATGCCGGAGGGAACCGGAAGAGTCAATGAAAAAGCGGTAGCACTCTATCGTGATATGATTCTTGAAATGAAGAAAAACGGCATTGAGCCATATATGACACTTTATCACTGGGAACTTCCGCAGGCATTAGAAGATAAAGGCGGCTGGCTCAATGAAGATATCATAGACTGGTTTGCAGAATATGCAAAAGTAGTAGCAGAGAATTTTACCGATATCTGCGACAAGATTTTTACCCTGAATGAGCCACAGTGTTTTATCGGACTGGGATATTACCGTGGTATTCATGCACCAGGTAAGAAAGTAACACCAAAGGAAAGCTTCCAGATTGCCCATAATGCACTGCGGGCACACGGAAAAGCAGTCATTACCCTGCGGAAATACGCAAAGCAGCCAATTCAGATTGGTTATGCACCAACCAGCGGAGTGGCATATCCGGCAAGTAATTCCCCGGAAGATATTGAAGCTGCAAAGAAGGTATATTTTGGCTTTTATAATGAGGTCGACAACTGGACCTGGAATGTATCCTGGTATTCAGACCCGGTTATTTTAGGACATTATCCAAAGGAAGGTCTTGAGAAATACAGGGAGTATCTGCCGGAAATCACGGAAGAAGATATGGAGCTGATTCATCAGCCGATTGATTTTTACGGACAGAATATTTATAACGGATATCCGGTTCGTGCAGGAGAAAATGGAGAGCCGGAATTTGTAGACCGCCCGGCAGGATTTCCAAAGACTGCTGCAGAGTGGCCGGTGACACCGGAATGTCTCTACTGGGCAGGAAAGTTCCTCTACGAACGTTATCAGCTGCCAATTTATATTACGGAAAATGGAATGTCCTGCCATGATAATGTGGAAGCAGATGGCAGCGTGCATGATGCCAACCGTATCCAGTTCTTAGATGAGTACCTTGGCAATCTGCAGAAGGCAGCAGACGAAGGAGTAGATATTGCAGGCTATTTCTTATGGACTTTTTTGGATAATTTCGAATGGCATGAGGGATATTCCGAACGATTTGGAATTATTTATGTGGATTATGCAACCCAGCAGCGTTATGTAAAGGATTCTGCATTCTGGTATAAGAAAGTTATGGAGAGCAATGGAGCAGCATTATCCTGCAACCAGCCAGATGGAAAAATCCGGATAGAGCGAGGTGCGGTAGAGGTAACAGGTGCAAGACTTAAGGTAGAACAGGAAATGGATTTACTGCTTTCTGACGGCACAGATGTCATTTATGTGGCATCCGGCAGCGGTTTAATCGGCAGCATCTGGGTAGATGCAGGAGACAAGCTTACGATACCGGAAGGTATTCAAAAGATGCACTGCAGTGGAAATATGACACTGGTGCAGGCGTAAGATGATATTTTACAGAGAGCTATTTTTCAAGAGGAAATAGTTTGCTGGAAGAAATAAAAAAGTTTCTTTTATTCCTATGAGTAATCAGAATGGATAGAAGAAACTTTTTTTATATGCAGATACATTTTAGATACAAATGTATGTTAAAATAAGCATCAAAGAGTAGCAAAAAGTCCAGCGGTGTGATGTCAAGAGATAAATAATAAAAAAATCATATATTTTTGCATATATCTCATAAAGACAAAAAACACCCACCTAAGCCCTGCCGACCAAATTTTAAAAAATGAGCAGGGCGTAAACTCATCAGC
>JBNMJI010000291.1:0-2149 GCA_050873725.1 Roseburia sp. | reverse complement strand
ATATTTTGCAGTAAGAATACAGCCCTTCCTTAATGCAAAGGTATCTGCCATCTTAATCCGGAAGGATACATCGTCTTCCTGCCAGAAGGAATGCCACTGCTCGATGGATGTACCGGACATATCTGCCTCGGTAAAGCTTACCAGCTTTGAAAATTCTACCTGATAATCCTTTCCTTCTTCCAGTTGCTGCTTCGTGCCATTTTCCTCTGTTACCCACAGCTCCAGTCCCTCTGCAAATGCAATGGAAAATTCGCTGCCTCTCATTTCCTTCTGATTCAATACACCGGTATCATTGACATGTGGCATACTGTCCACAATCACCATCCGGGTAAAGGAATTATTGCTGACATTTTCTATGTTATTGGTATAAATTACATTCTTTCCTTCTTCGTCCAGATAGATTGCATTCTTTCCTTCCAGACCAAGATAACCACTTCCACGGTTATCGGAATTACCCATTTCTTCTACCGTCTTCCAGGAGAAGGAGCCGTAATCCCCTAATGCGTATACACAATCGGAAGCCTTTACACCAATATATTTTCCGTGGTCATCCTTTACCAGTTCTCCGGTTCTTACACTGTTGTCATCAAACGGATCATCCGGTAACAGATATGCTGTATTTTCATAGATTTTATTTTCATATACCGTATTTCTGGTATATACGGTAAACTCTGCTCTGCCGCCTGCCGGAATCTGATACTCTTTTCCTTCCAGATGCAGGGAAAATTCATGAGTAATATTATCCGGTATCAGCTTCCATACTTCTTCGGATAAATCATAAGTATGAAGCACAGTGTCATCTTCGTCATAAATGGTCAGTACAAATGCATTTTTGTCAAGTCCCAGGTCAAGGGTTTCATTGGTTGCTTCTCCCTTAGACAGGATATGGAACGGTGACTGTACGGAATCTTTTATGGTATAATCGCAAATCGGAATCGTTCCGTCATTGCGAAGCTCCAACAGCCACTTTGTCGTTACATTCGGCTGTATGTTATCCTTTTCTCCTAACAGAACTGCATCTTCTACGTTCTTACCGGATGGAATATAGGATTCCGCCTTCTTGGTAATTCCCGGTACAATTACATCCCTTGGTGTTATCGTAACGGAAGAAGAAATTACACGTTTTCCGTCTGTTACGCCCTTATCCTCTGACGTGCCATTGTTCTGTCTGGAATCATCCCTGGTATTTTTCATGGTAATGTCAGCCGTATTCTCCCGATATTCCACATCCTTATCTACCAGCAGATCTGCGGTATTAGTAATTGGAACATCCAGCTTAGCATCCTTGCTTACTTTACACATTACAAAGAAAGAAAGATTCTTTCCAGCCGGTAAGTCATAGCCTTCTCCATCTCCGATTGTAAAGGTCACCACATGGTTTTCTTTATCATCATCTGTCATCGCAATCGTTACATTCCGGACTAAATCCTGAGCTTTTACACTGATTACGTCTGCCATATTCCAGTCATTGGACTGAATCGGTTCACTGTAATTTTTTGCTATCTGAATCGGCAGCGTACTGCCAAGATTAGCTCTTATTCCGACATATTCCAGCTCCTCTGCCATATGATCCTCTAAGGTATCAATATGAACCGGGGCATCTCCGGTATTGGTAACTGTAATATTGTAAATCACATAATTTCCGAGATATTCGCCCTCGTTTACACTCTTTGAGAATATGGCTTTGTCTTTTAACTGACCGGTCCGCCACGGCTGATACTGGTCTAAGATCGCCCATACACTCTTCTGCACATCTACTGCCTGGTCTAAATCCTGTTTTCCTTCCGGTTCTCCTTTTACGGTAACCGAATCCTGCATTCCATTTACTGTTGCAGTATTGGTATAAGTAAATGTTCCGGACTGTTCATTATCTTTGTCGTCCATATAGATATAAGCGTTGAATTCTTTTTCAATGACCTCACCCGGTTCCATGGTGCCAATCTGCCAGATAAGCTGGATTCCTTTGTGTGCACTGATATTCATGCCATTGCTCTTACCAATCCAGTATCTCTTTACTCTCACATATTCACCATTTATCTTGGTGTAGTAAGTGCTCCAGTCTGATGTATTTTCCGAATACTCTACCCAGCCCATGCCGGTTTCCACCAGTTCATCATCACTCTTTGGATATCTGGAATTTAAAGCACCT
>JBNMJI010000290.1:0-2159 GCA_050873725.1 Roseburia sp. | reverse complement strand
TATTAAGACTATGCAGGGATTAACCGGACTTCCGGCATCGCTTTTCACACCGGACAAACTGGAATACAAGAAGGATGCCAATATGTTGAAGGGTGGTCTGGTTTATGCGGACTACATTACTACAGTAAGTGATTCCTATGCCAATGAGATTCAGACAGAATATTATGGTGAAGGCTTAAATGGTCTGCTTTCTGCCCGTCATTATGATATGCAGGGAATTGTAAATGGTATTGATTATCAGGTTTACAATCCGGCAACAGATAATAAGATTTACTGTAACTATGATGCAGAATCTTTCCGCAAGAAGAAAGTCAATAACAAGCTGAAATTACAGGAAGATTTAGGACTTACGGTAGATAAGAAGAAATATATGATTGGTCTTATTTCCCGTCTGACAGACCAGAAGGGCTTAGATTTGATTAACTTCGTGATTGACCGTATCGTAGATGACTTCACACAGCTTGTGGTAATCGGAACCGGCGAAGGCCAGTTTGAGAATATGTTCCGCTATTATGCATGGAAATATCCGGACCGAGTATCTGCAAATATCTGTTATTCCGATGATCTGGCACATAAGTTATATGCATCTGCCGATGCTTTCTTAATGCCATCCCGGTTTGAACCATGTGGACTGACACAGCTTATTTCATTCCGCTACGGAACTGTGCCAATCGTTCGTGAGACCGGTGGATTAAAAGATACCGTTGTTCCGTATAATGAATATGAGAATACCGGAGACGGATTCTCCTTCAGTAATTACAATGGAGAGGAAATGCTTTCCGTCATTAATTATTCCAAACACATTTTCTTTGATAAAAAGAAACAGTGGAATCAGATTATTGACCGTGGCATGGCAAAGGATTTCTCCTGGAAGAGCTCTAAGTGCCGTTACGAGAACCTTTACAATTATTTAAAGGGCTGGCCGGTATAAAAAAGAATATCATGTAGATAATAAGACAGACAGTGTAAACTGCCTGTCTTATTTTTTGGCGAGCACTGTAAAATAATCCGGGCAGAAAAGAAGGGAGCATCCGATATGGAGCAGAAAGAAAATTTACAGGAAGAGAATCAGCATGCAGAAAGAGCAACAGATGCGATTAAAAATGAAATAGCGGAAAACAAAGTGATGAAAAATAAAGAATTACGAAATACAGAATCAAAAATAGAAAAAACAGAAAACAAAGAACGGAAAAAGGATGAATCAAAAAAGGAACAGTTAGACGAGCAGGAACTAATCAAAGAATCCGGACAGCTTTCCCTATCTGACAGCCGTTGGCATCAGAAGATTCATTTATTATCCGTTATCGGTGAGATTGAAGGACATGAATGTCTTTCTTCCAATACCAAGACAACGAAATATGAGCATGTACTGCCGAAGCTTGCAGAAATAGAAGACTCCAATCAGGTGGATGGTGTTCTTGTGCTTTTGAATACTGTGGGTGGAGATGTGGAATCCGGTCTTGCTATTGCAGAAATGCTATCTTCCTTAAGTAAACCGACGGTGTCCCTTGTCTTAGGTGGAAGTCATTCCATTGGTGTGCCGCTGGCGGTTTCAACGGACTATTCTTTTATTGTGCCATCGGGAACCATGGTCATCCATCCGGTGCGTATGAGCGGTACGGTAATCGGAGCACCGCCAACCTATGATTATTTCCAGCAGATGCAGGATAGGATTATTCATTTTATAGCATCTCACAGCAGGGCGGATGAAAAAAGATTAGAGCAGCTCATGATGAATACCACCATGCTGACAAAGGATTTGGGAACTATTCTTGTAGGAGCGGATGCAGTAAAAGAAGGACTGATTGATGAAGTGGGTGGAATCGACCAGGCACTTCATAAATTGCATGAGATTATAAGAGAACAGAAAAACGAATGCCTGTAATGACAAACGCATCAAAATATGGTATACTAATGCACAGTGTTGATAATTTTATACAAGTAACTGTAGTGAGAGATAAGAGATACCAAGGAGGCAGTTATGTCATTATTACAGTCTGTTTTATTAGGTCTGATACAGGGACTGACCGAATTTCTGCCAGTGAGCAGCTCCGGTCATCTGGCAATATTTAAACAGTTTTTTCAAATAGAAACCGGCGGAATGTTTTTTGATATTCTGCTTCACATCGGAACACTGATTGCTGTGTTTATTGTATACT
>JBNMJI010000289.1:0-2166 GCA_050873725.1 Roseburia sp. | reverse complement strand
CGAGCTTAAGCCAATCGTTGCAAATACATCTGCATCCCCAAGATCTGCATACTCTGATAATCCTACCGTTCTGGAATCTCCGATAAATAAGGCATCGGAAAAATAGCTGACATCCTCCGTTGTAAAGGTTCCCTCCTGCTCAGTATCTGCTGCCGCTTCGTTATCCTTTGTACCGGTTTTATCTTTTGCTGTGTCCGTCTTTTCTGTACTATCAATATCTGCCTGTTCTGTGCTGTTTTCTTCCGTTCCGGCAACTGTTTCCGACGGCTCTCTTTCTGTGTCTGCCACCTGTGCCAGTTCTTCCTGTCTTGCCTTTTTCTCCTGCTCCGCAGAAACAAGCTTTACGGTAATCACCGGAAAAGCAATCACAAATGTCAGCAGTAACAGTATTGTAAATTTATATTTTTTCATATTATTTCCTCACTAGAATCTGAAGTATAAGAATGGGTCATCCATTCCAAGATACATGCAATATACGCTTGCCCAGAATAATGCCAGCAGCAGCAAAATCACCCAAAGACGGTTCTTATTCTTCTTAAGGAGCTTCTCCTGGATGCCTGTTGCAAACAGGATGCCAAGCACCAGATAAATGCCATAAGTCTTACCATATTTCAGATAATCTCCCCGGAATAATACCTTTCCGGCATTGCCAAAGAATGGGAATAATTTCTGCAGATAAATGCCAAGCTGTCCCAAATCTGTGATTACAAAAACAAGCCAGGAAAGTGGTATCCAGAGTATCATATAAATATGTCCCAACACTTTATGCCGCTCCAGCACTTTTCCAAGACCTGCTTTTTCCACGAATAATAAGACAAAAAGCAAAAGTCCCCACAGTACAAAGTTCCAGCTTGCACCATGCCAGAGTCCTGTCAGAAGCCAGACTATAAACATATTGCGGACGGTCTTTGCAAAACCGCCACGGTTGCCGCCCAGCGGAATGTATACATATTCCCGGAACCAGCCGCCCAGCGTCATATGCCATCTTCGCCAGAAATCCGTCATGGACACTGCCATATATGGATTGTTAAAGTTCTGTGGGAAGTCAAAGCCCATCATCCGTCCCAGTCCGATTGCCATCAGGGAATAACCATAGAAATCAAAATATAACTGCAGGCTGTATGCCACAATGCTCATCCATGCCAGCGGTGTGGAAATGCTCTCATAACCGATTGCTGTCACCTCTGTCCATAGATGCCCCACCCGGTTTGCCAACAACACTTTATAAGCAAGTCCCAGTGCAAATACCTTAAGTCCGGATTCCACTTTTTCCATGGAATGCTTTCTGTCATGAAGCTGCTCCTGAATCAGATGATAATTGACAATGGGTCCTGCGATTAACTGTGGAAACATGCAAAGATATGTTCCCAGTGAAATCAATGAATTCTCCGCTTTTGTTTCTTTCCGGTATACATCCACCAGATAGGAAATAATCTGGAACGTATAAAAGCTGATTCCAATCGGCAGAATCAGATTCCATGTTTCCAATTGCAGCTTAATATGCATTGCACCAAAGAGAGCATTGAGATTCTCTACGAAAAAGCCCAAGTATTTAAACAGAATGAGCCATCCTAAATCATAGACAATTCCCATTACAAGCCAGACCTTCCGCGCCCGCTTCGTCTTCTGTGCCGCAATCAGTTTTCCTACCACAAAATTGACTACCACAGACATAATCATAAGTAAAAGATAACCTGGATTTCCCCTGACACCATAGTAATAAAAACCAAGGCTGGCAAGGAAAAGCCAGGCATTCTTATAAGAAGCCGGCAGGATATAATAAACCAGGAAAAATACCGGCATAAAATACATAATAAATGCTATACTGCTAAAAACCATCTTTCGTATCCTCTCTTCTCTATCTTAAAGTGGCATAATCTCATTTCTCTGCCATTCATTGTACTCTTTATAGATTAGACGTTCCAGCTACGAAAAAAGTTTCTTAAATTCCGTATTTCGGCAAATTTCTTTTCTGACAGACAAAAGAAAGTCCCAGGGTAACAAACTCTGCCACCGGAACTGCCAGCCAGACTCCGTTTAATCCGATAATCCGCGGCAGAATCAGTAAAGATGCCAGAATACAGACAAACGTTCTGCTGAAGGACACCAGTGCTGAGGTTTTTCCATCGGAAAGTGCCGTAAACAGTGAGGACGTAAATACGTTAT
>JBNMJI010000288.1:0-2181 GCA_050873725.1 Roseburia sp. | reverse complement strand
GGATGTCCAGAGGCTTGTTTACCATGCCTTAAATTCAGATATTTTATGGGAAGTTAAGCTAATTATACCAGTTCTCTGCAGATTAGGCTTTATATAATTTAATAAAATCAAGAATTTTTAAAGCGCGGTGGAATTTACCTCTGCACTGGAATTTATAATTTCAAGTCAGCAAAATTTTATCATTAAGAAACATTTTTTTGATTCACTTTATGATTTGATATGTTCGGCTTAATATGTTATACTTACCTAAATTCATGTATTATTATAGAAAAAAACGTTAATGGGGGTGTTGTTATATGGCAACAAATGAATCAGCAGAAAATTATCTTGAGACTATTCTTATGCTGAGCAAAAAGCTTCCTGTGGTTCGTTCTGTAGATATTGCCAATGAACTTGGCTTCAAGAAATCCAGTGTCAGCATTGCAATGAAGAATTTAAGAGAAAAGAATCATATTACGGTAACCGATTCCGGTTTCATCTATCTTACCGACTCAGGTCGTGAAATTGCAGAAATGATTTATGAACGTCATGAATTTCTTTCCAACTGGTTAGAAAGCCTTGGCGTACCAAAAGAAATTGCAACCGAAGATGCATGTAAGATGGAACATGTTATCAGTAAAGAAAGCTTTACCGCAATCAAAAAAGCTTTGAAGCAGTAATACTACTGCTCCAAAGCTTTTTCTTTGTCTACAAACATCATAATGAATGCCAGGAACAACACGGCTGCACATATCAAAATTGCTTTCTCTGCTAATAATTTCACAAAGGCATTTCCAATAATTGCTCCAATAATAAACATTAAGATGATTCCATAATACAGCATTCCCTTAAATGCGGATTCCTTATTCTTCGTATAATGAAAGTCGCACCAGTTCTGTGTTCCACTTCTTAAATTTCCGATGCACATCGTGGTCGCAATTCCGTTTCCGTGAATCTTCCGGAAGCTCTCCACCTGTATACCACATGCCAGTGAAGTCAGACTGTTGGCTGCAAGATTCATGCTCTGAGGGAAGAAGCATACCACAGATAACACCAGTGCCTCACACAATACGGAAAGCTGCCGCCAGTGAAACAGGCTCTTATCCTTTGCATGCATCCGCACTACATCCGCCAGTGCAATTCCGATTGCAAATGCCAGCACCGGAAAAAGATAACGCAGTGCCATTCCCCAGTTTCTCTCCGACAAATTGATTCCGAGCAATAACATATTTCCCGTCTGCGCATTGGCAAATACTTCATCCCTGCACATATAGGAATATGCATCCATAAATCCTCCAGCCAATGCCAGCACGATTCCAAGTTCTATTGATTCCGACATCTGTCTGGAACGTTTCATAATTATCATCCTCTCATCCTTGGTTTTCTTCCTATTATACTATGGGTGTCAAGAGGTGGAGTCCTCCTTTGAAATAACTTCTTTTTCCTTCTTCCGCAGTGCTTCCTTAAAGCCCTTCAGGGCATCGAAGGGCATAAACTGCTTGGCACGGTCTTCGATGTCCATTTTCTCTCTTCTCAGATTCTCTCTCTCATTCCAACCGGATGCGTTTTCCTGCGGTCCGGCTCCCATGGTGTCTCTTCTATACGCCACTCTTATGCCCTCCAATCTGACCGTTTCGTTCTATTGTCGTTGCACTCTCTTCCAAATTCATTCCCTTTAAAATAGCATTCTTGCCGTAGCGTTGCTTGATGGATATTGCTGCCCGCTGTGCCTTCACATCCTTCTCTGTCTCTTCCGGGTCTGAAAACAGATCAAATTGCTGATAATCTTCTGCCATTACTCCGGTATAAGTCAATGTAATCCGCCGGATATATGCTCCCGGTCTTACAATTCTCCGGTAAAGCTGCTCTACATAGGACAGCAGTTGGCGGTTGGAGCTGGTTGCACTGCGCAGTGTTGTGCTTCCCTTCGCCGGTTCAAAGCATTTCTGGTTACTGTAGCCGATTACAAGACTGATATGGGATGTTACGAGTCCCTGGTCTACCAGATCAAGGCACAATAAGTCTGCCATCTCTTTTACCACCAGCACACCTTCCTCATACTCATAATCCCGCGGAAGCACCTGTCCGCTGGAAAAGGATATATTCTTCGGCCGATATGCCTTGATGTCCGCTATCGTTACCGGTTCTCTTCCCCAGTCATGATCAATTAACAGCTCTGCATCTATGCCAAAAGTCTTATAT
>JBNMJI010000287.1:0-2183 GCA_050873725.1 Roseburia sp. | reverse complement strand
TTTTTTGTCTTTATGAGATATATGCAAAAATATATGATTTTTTTATTATTTATCTCTTGACATCACACCGCTGGACTTTATTTTTCATAATATAGTTCCGCAACTTCATACGGTCCCCGTTTTTCCTCTTCGTTTTTGTATACCATATCCAGCCCCGCCGTCCGGTTCAGCCGGATGTAACCATAGTTATCCAGTTTATCCAGATATTCATTCAATCCAGCCCGTTTTAACTGCAGGACTTTTCCCGGACCTTTTGCATCTTCTAACAGACTTGCAATACTGATGCTGTTATTTTTATTTTCTTCCCACATCTTTTCGATAAGATACCAGACCGCAAATGGGCTAAGCCGGTTTAAATTCGGCTGACTCTTCCGGTATTTTCCGCCATCCAGCTTTAATAATCCAAGGTGGGCAAATGGACTGATACTCTTGTCCTCCGGGTCGTAATCCTCCACATGGTCTCTGCTATACATCCGAAGAATGGCACTGCAATCATCTGCCAGAGAACGTCTCGGAATCTCTGTCCGCCCCGTTTCCACTGCATATTCCCGCATCATATAATCTTCCAGTTCTGTTCTTGTAAATTCTTCTGCCTGTAATGTATTAAAGAAAAGATACCAGCTTGTAACTGCCTCGGCATTTGTCACCAGATTCATATGTACCAGCCAATAGGAAAAATCATCCTCGAAATATGGGTCTTTCTGATATATTAATTGACCAAGTGGTTCCAGTCTTACGGCTGCCCTGTTTCCATCTTTTACAATGAATCCGGCAGACTGCATCCAGTAACGGATTGCCTTCGCCATATTGGTTCCGACTCCTAAAGCATCTGCCCCGGAGTTTTTGCTGAATACCGTTCCATCCTTTTCTACTGCTGCCAGTCCCTTTGTCAGCCAGCCTTCCCGCAATATAAATGTCTCATGACCTTTCAGTCGAATTTTTTCTATCGTTGCTCCCATTCTTCTTACTCTTCCCTTTTTTCTCGTTTTGTTGCCAGCACTTTTCTGATATAGCAGCCACCTACATAATGGTTGACGCACTCTCCACAGCGGACACATTTTTCATCCAAAATATGATAGGAAATGCTTCCGTCTTTTTCATCCCGGATAACAATCGCATTATGCTTGCAAATACTTTCACAGGCCTTGCAGCCCATACAGAGCTGATATTTGGTCAACTGGCATTTTATCTTATCTTCTGCTGTTTCCAGATTTTTTGCTCCATCCAGGTGCGTATCGTAAATTGTTACTTTCAGAGTAGTCTTACCAATTCGCCCCTGCAATTTTATTCTCGGATTGCCATTTTTTGTAGTGATAAACACTTCTCCCAAACGCTCATTTCCAAGATTTTTATTGATATATCCAAACGGTCGGAATAATTCATATAATTCCTCTGAAATCGGCCGCTGCAATTCATAATTAAAGCTGTTTTCTTCCAATACACAGGGTTTAAATGACACCACTGCTTTATTGGCATATTCCACACCATTGCCGCCCTGTCTGGCTTTCCATTTGCCATCCCGGATATAACTTTCTGCATCCGGCTTACCAATCCGTCTTGCGAAATCAACCAATAATTCCTGCCAGTGCTTTGACTGCTCCGGCATATAGATTCTTGATAAAAATTCTGACCAGGCACTGTTATTCGGGCAGCACCAACAGCCTACTCTGGTATACCCCCAACGATATGCATCATTGAAATCTGTCTTTGTAGTCAGAAGATACAGCCAGATATCAAAGTCCATCCAGTCAATAATCGGTGAAATCGTAATCTGCTTCGTAATTTTCGAGCCCTCTGTCTCACGCTCATATTTGCTTCTGCTGGCAGACTCACTTCTTCGGATTCCATAAAAGGTAATGATTTTATCTTTATCTCCAAACAGTGCTTTTATCTTCCGCTGGATTGCTCCCGTTTTAAAAATAGTGCAGCACCAGCGCATGACGCGGCTTGGCGGTCCCATCAGTTCACACAGCTCTTCAAAATTCTTTTCTTTATTTCTTGATGACAGAACCGGTGTCTTCGGATGCTCTTTCTTAAACCGCTCCACATAGTGCATGGTTTCCGGAAATTCCAATGTGGTATCACCAAAAATATGAAGTATCTTCGGTTCTGATAACGCCCTCATTACAAGGCTGGATACCACCGTAGAATCCTTTCCACCGGAAAAAGAGACAAACATATCC
>JBNMJI010000286.1:0-2187 GCA_050873725.1 Roseburia sp. | reverse complement strand
CTTCTATACTGACCATGGCTTCTTTGACTTCTTCCGGTATCTCATCACTGATCAGATAGCTTACATCCTTGGTGCCACGAAGTGACATGATTCTCGTACCATTCACATCATAAACCTGGCTGGTCTGCTCCGCCCGAAAAGTGTCTTTTGTTGACTCTTTTACAAACCGGACTGCCTCTTCATGCATGGCACTGACCTGACTGGCATATCCGCCAAAATAGTAATACGCCAGCCCGCCGATTACCAGAAGTACCAGAACTATCTGCAGCTTTACAAAAAGCCAGAAACCACGGTATTTCTTTTTCCTTTTTTTCTTATCTTTATGGGACATGGGATTCCTCCGTATTGCTCTATTTTACACTGTTCCATAAAAAGATACAAGGCTACTGTTCCATTTGTCTTCCTAAAAATCCGGCCGCTGTAATAGCAAGCTTGCTTTCGGTTTCTCCCATTTTTGCAGCATCATTTTTCTCATATAAAATGACTGCTCCGATGGCATCTCCTTCGCAGATAATCGTACTGATTGCCTGGTCATGATAGTTTCCGGTATCATCTAAGGTAATACGTACAAATTTGCTGTCTCCCTGCTGCGCAAGAATATTTTTCCGTTCTTCAATCAGTTCCTCTAACTGCTTGCTGATTGGCTTTCCTTCGAATTCTTTCTTTCCGTTTCCTGCTGCTGCAATCACATGGTCCCGGTCGGTAATGCATACCAGATGCCCGGTGCTCTGCGCAAGGCTCTCCGCATACTGTCCGGCAAACTGGCTCAGTTCTCCAATCGGCGAATATTTCTTAAGAATAATCTCACCTTCCCGGTCCGTAAAGATTTCCAGCGGGTCTCCTTCCCGGATACGCAGTGTGCGGCGGATTTCCTTTGGCACCACAACTCTCCCCAAATCATCTATTCTACGTACAATTCCTGTTGCTTTCATAAAAAAAGTCCTCCTGTTTCCTACATACTTTCCATTTTTGTGCTGTATGGGTAGTATGTGGAAAACAGGAGGAATTATGCAAGCCTTCCTCGTATTTACATTTTTAATTCACTGGTGCTTTTATTAGCCAAAATCAATCTTTTTTCATTTTTGGCTAATAGTTGCAGTTGAACATATATTACATATTGTGAAATTAAGCTCCCACTTACTATTATTTTTCTCTTCTCTTTAAAATCACCATAAATCCAAGGCATAAAATCAACTGTACAATGGATGACATCGGTGTTGCCAGCCCAATTTCAAATAAGGACGGATTCGGACGAAGGCTCATAAAATAGGACACCGGGACACGGACGCCAAAGGCTCCGATGATTCCCTGAAGCATAACAAATCTCGTCCTGCCGATTCCATTATAAAATCCGGTATAGCAGAAAAAGATTGCCGTAAACATACAGTCAATGGCATATGCCTTCAAGTAATCTGCTGCCGCCAGAATAACAGCCTCATCCGAGGAGAAAATGGATGCCAGCAGACTGCCATGGAAGAAGGATATGAAAAACATACACACACCGATGGCAAAAGAAACAACCGCTCCATAATGCAGTGCTTTCTTCGCCCTGTCCATGCGTCCTGCACCGTAATTCTGCGCCACAAAGGCAGAAATAGACTGCATAAATGCAGATGAAATCAACATGATAAATGCACAGACCTTTTCCGCCACACCCACACCTGCAGACGCAATGACTCCCATGGAATTTACGATAGCAAGGATAATCAGAAAAGAAAGACTTACCAGTAAATCCTGCAACGCAATCGGTGCTCCAAGCCCTGTCATTTTCTTAAGGGATGGCTGATGCAGGCGAAGATGTTCTTTTTTTAAGGAAAACGGGAGTTCCTTCTTACGAATTACCAGTGCTGATACAATGACGCTTACAACTTGTGCAAATACCGTTGCAAAAGCTGCGCCACTGGTTCCCATTTTAAAATGTGCACACAAAAGTAAATCCCCTGCAATATTGCAGACGCAGGCAATGGCAACCGTAAGCAGCGGTGTTTTGGAATCTCCTAATCCACGGAAAATACAGCCAATCAGATTATATGCCACAATCACAAGCATACCGCCACCGCAGATTCTTACATAAGAAACCGTCTTATCAAATGCTTCCTTTGGTGCATTCATAAGGCTGCTGATTTCCGGTGCAAAGATTACCAGTAACAATGTCATTACTACGGCGATAATCGCAAACATTATAAT
>JBNMJI010000285.1:0-2187 GCA_050873725.1 Roseburia sp. | reverse complement strand
CAATAATACGGTCTGTGTTCTCTAACCGGCACTTTCTCTCATTGGAAAAAATCGGCTGATGCCAGAGGCTTACCAGAATGCAGCTTCTTTTATGTATCTGGCTTTCAATAATCCGCAGCAGTTCACTGAAAAACGGGTCTTCCTGATTATTTCCCGTCCGGGTCATTAAAATATCAAGATAATACATATTATCCTTTGTAGTATTCTTACCCATTTTCAGATTTCTGGCTGCCTCATTGGGCATATAGTTCATCTCTCTTGCAATCTGCCAGATTTTCTCCCGCAATTCTTCGGAAGAACATTTATAATCCGGATTATTTAAAACGCGGGATACAGTGGCTGTCGAAACGCCTGCTATCGCCGCAATTTTCTTAATCGACATATCAATCCCTCCTGTATCCCGCATTTTTTACGGGGAACCGCAAGAGCGTATTCCCCGCCATTCTTTTATTTTTATAACTGATTTTTTTGCAACTGATTTCTTAATAATCAGATTCCTTTTATAACCAGATTTCATCTTTGAAAATAATCTTACGATAGGTCTCAAAATGTAACCACTTATTGAAGAATTCACTGGATGGCTTTTCACCTGCTGCAGCCAAATCATCTAAGAATGCCTGTGCATCCTGTGCAGATGTAATGGCAACGGCAAATCCTCTTCCATTGATGACCGGAACATTGCTGTACTGGTATTCTGCCAGAGGTGCAATCTTTTCTACCTTACGGCCACGAACCTGTACAAAGATTCTCTCTCTTAAGATTACAATATCAAAATCATCCGGATACTGATAGCTTTCTCCACTTACCGGAATCTCGTCTCCAATGGTATAGGTCTTCTGAACCGGACGTACCTTGGCAATAGTCATGCTCTCAAGGTTATAATAGAACTCTTCGAAAATGTCTCCATTTCCTTTAAGGCTTCCATATACAAAAGCTGCCTTTAAATCTTTGCTCTCATCTACGGTAGCATCTTCTACTACACCGCAGGCAGAAGTCATATTGGAAATACGGTCAATCAGAATCAGCTCTCCTAACGTCTTATGCTTCTTGAATTCATCAATGACAATCGGCTCCTGTAAATCAAGGTCACAGACTGCAATCTCGTTTTTCTTAAGCTGTCCTGCCGGAATAAATTCACCGGTATTTACATCAATCTTATACTGGATATTCTTTAAAATACCCGGAATCTGCTTGGTTCCAAGTTTTACCAGATAATCGTTTCCCGGTGTCAGCTCCTCATCATCCATCCAGAGAATGGTTGCGGTAAAGGATTTGCTGATTGGCAGGTTATTGCCGGATGCAATGACACAACCTCTGGATACGTCTACTTCTTTATCAAGCTGCAGCGTAACCGGCTGTCCCATAAATGCACTCTGACTGTCTTTATCTCCTACTAAAATGCTCTTGATATGCGCACGCTCATTGCTTGGCAAGGTAACGATTTCATCTCCGACTT
Source organism: Roseburia sp. (assembly GCA_050873725.1). Taxonomy (GTDB): domain Bacteria; phylum Bacillota; class Clostridia; order Lachnospirales; family Lachnospiraceae; genus Roseburia_C. The sequence continues at coordinate 731 of JBNMJI010000285.1, read as the reverse complement.
TTACTTCACCGGATTCAATCTGTCCCTGGAATCCACGGAAAGTATGGTCCGGACGGCACACTCTCTGTACCGGCATGTAGAAGCCCTCTTCCTGTTTCTTCTCTGTTACATCTACTTTTTCAAGGTATGGAAGCAATGCCTCTCCCTTGTACCAGCCAATCTTATCGGACTTGGTTGTTACATTATCACCTTCTGTTGCAGAAACCGGAATAATGTAAATACTCTCTAACTTCAGTTCGTCTGCTAATTCTTTAATCTGTGCTTCGATTTCTTTGAAACGTTCTTCGCTGTAGTCTACCAGATCCATTTTGTTTACTGCGAATACAAAGAATTTGATTCCCATTAATGCACAGATTCTGGCATGTCTTCTGGTCTGCACCAGTACGCCCTGTTTTGCATCAATTAAGATAACTGCAAGGTCTGCAAAGGATGCACCAACTGCCATGTTTCTGGTGTACTCTTCATGACCCGGTGTATCTGCTACGATAAAGCTTCTGTTGTCTGTTGTAAAATAACGGTATGCAACGTCAATGGTAATACCCTGCTCACGCTCTGCCATCAGCCCGTCTAACAGAAGAGAATAGTCAATTGCTCCGCCGCGGCTTCCTACTTTGGAATCTAATTCCAGTGCTTTTTCCTGGTCTGTATACAAAAGCTTTGCATCATAAAGGATGTGTCCAATCAAAGTGGACTTTCCGTCATCCACACTACCGCATGTAATAAATTTTAAT
>JBNMJI010000284.1:0-2190 GCA_050873725.1 Roseburia sp. | reverse complement strand
TAATCTACACCAAAGGTTTCTACGGTGACGGTTTTCATTCTCTGGTCTTCCATTGGACGGTCGCTGTAGTCAGTTGCAACTTCTGCAATTTTATTTACTACATCCATGCCTTCGATGATTTTGCCGAAAGCTGCGTAAGCGCCGTCTAAGTGTGGAGCATCTTTATGCATGATAAAGAATTGGGAACCTGCAGAGTTTGGCATCATGGAACGAGCCATGGAAAGAACGCCTGCAGTATGCTTTAAGTCATTTGCAAAGCCGTTCTGTGCAAATTCACCTGTGATACCATATCCTGGGCCGCCCATTCCGGTTCCTTTCGGGTCACCACCCTGAATCATAAAACCGTTAATGACACGATGGAAGATAAGTCCATCATAAAATCCCTTGTTGACAAGGCTGATAAAGTTATTTACTGTGTTAGGAGCAACCTGCGGATATAATTCCGCTTTCATAATATCTCCATTTTCCATTTCAAATGTAATAATAGGATTCTGAGCCATTGTAAGATACCTCATTTCTGTTCATTGAATTCATCCTGTATAACAGAATGTAGTTCTACTATAGCGGAAAAAGGCTTTTTTGTAAAGAAAGAGAGAAGGAAATATGTGTCACTGGAATACTGCAAACTGGAACTATATCATACGAAAAGAAACATTAGAAGAAAAACTTCCGGCAGAAGAAAAAAATGCATGGAGCCGCCTGCAAAAAGAACTGGCGGAGCAGGGAAAAGTGGAATTGCTTTTTACAGATGCTGACATGGAAAAGGATAGTACACTTTTCCTGACCACACATCATGTAAAGCCGGAAGAATGCATTCTGCTTGCTACAGTACCGGAAGAAGTGGCATGGGCGAGGGCAGATGGAAATTTTGACTTAGGTCAGCTTACTGTCATTGGATATGAAATACCGGATTTTTCAAAACAAATGCCTTTAAGTAATGTGGATATGCTGCTTCTTGGATTAGAAGAAGTGGACGTGGAATTTTTACTGCGGACATTTCAGCGGAAACATCATCTGCCGTGGCAGATATTAGAGACAAAGCGGTGCTATCTAAGAGAGATTACATTAGATGACTTAGACGATTTATTTGATTTATATAATAAGAAGGGAATTACCGATTATATCGAGCCTCTTTACGAAAGGCAGGAAGAGGAGGAGTACCAGAGAGCATATATTGAAAATATGTATGGCTATTATGGATATGGTATGTGGCTGGTAAAGGAAAAAGATACCCACCGGCTGATTGGAAGAGCAGGAATCGATTATCGCATGCTTGGAAAAGAAGAAATCATCGAGATGGGTTATGTCATTGCGCCGGAATACCAGAGGCAGGGTTATGCATATGAGGTCTGCCGGGCAATTATGGCATGGGTAAAAAGCAATCTTGATTTTCGAAGAATTGACTGTCTGGTGGAGCCGGGCAATGAAGCTTCGGTGGGACTGCTTCATAAGCTCGGATTCAAAGAGAGTGACAGGGTAAATCAGGACGGAAAATGGTTTCGGCATTTCCTGTATTTTTATTAGTGATTGGAAAGTTGAGAAGCGAAGACTATTTTTATACATAATATAATTCTTTTCTTCATATATAGTACAAAGCGAAAATGTATCCGGAATCTCGGATGCAGGTGCAAAGTACGAAGATGGATGGAGGATATATGGGAAAAGAGAAGGTGGCAGGAAAAGGAAATCTTTTTACGACAATGGGCAAAGTGTTACTGGTTATGTATATTCTGACGGGAATACTGCTTTTTATTCTGGCAGCAGTCTTATATAAAATGGAATTAAGCGAAGCTGCAGTAAATATCAGCATTATCATAAGCTATATTGCAGTGGGATTTGTCGGCGGCTTCATTATTGGAAAGATTAAGAAGAACCGGAAATATCTTTGGGGAGCTGTGATGGGGCTTTTATATTTTGCCGTGCTGCTTATTGTATCCCTGATATTGAAAAAGGGACTGGATTCCGGGATGCAGCATATCCTTACAACACTGATTTTATGCACTGCTTCGGGGGCTGTGGGCGGAATGCTCAGTTGAAAAAAAGTGCTTTTCTTATGAAAGACTATGTGTTATACTTACTAAAGGTATTTTTTTTCGAAAGGAGATAACGAGATGAAACACATTAAGACCCTGAATACAAGAAAATTACAGAATACAGTAAAGAAGGGCGGATGCGGCGAGTGCCAGACAT
>JBNMJI010000283.1:0-2205 GCA_050873725.1 Roseburia sp. | reverse complement strand
GGGGCTCTAAGAATTTTGAAATAATTCTTTTATATATGGCAAACGGTGCAAAGTCACATCCATGTTCCTATGCACCTCGCTGGTACATCCTTGTACCAGCGTTGCCGGGTGTTGTCAAAATTCTAAGAGCCCCTAACAGTCTGCGTAAATGTATTCGCCTACAGGCGAACAGAAGGCAGCATCTTGTCAAACATTGGGAAGACAGACTCTCATAAACAAAGACACACGCGCGTCATTAGAATTACAACATTCTGTAGTATAAAGCAAATATTTGTGCCTTAGGATGAATGCGTATATTTATCATTTACCCTTTCGTAGCCACCATAACAACAAGTGCAAGGGAGAACAAACATGCAATACAGAGAAAATCCGGGAAATAAAGACCAACTGTCCATCTTAGGGTATGGCTGTCTGCGTTATTCGAAGAAAGGAACCGCAATCGACCAGGAGAAGGCAGAGCGGGAGATGGCTGCGGCAGTGGAAGCCGGGGTCAATTATTTTGATACTGCTTATACTTATGGTGGAAGTGAAGCCTGTCTGGGAAAATTCTTGGCAAAAGGCTATCGTGATAAAGTAAAAATAGCCACCAAGCTGCCGCATTATTATATTAAGGCAGAAGATGATATGGAGCGGTATTTTAAAGAACAGTTAGAACGCCTTCAGACAGACCATGTGGAATATTATCTGATGCATATGTTAAATGATATTGCAGCATGGGAGCGGCTGACTGCACTTGGAATACAGGACTGGATAGCTGAGAAAAAGAAAAACGGTCAGATTGGAAATATCGGATTTTCTTTCCATGGCGGAGCAACTCAGTTTAAGAAAATCATAGATTCTTATGACTGGGATTTCTGCCAGATACAGTATAACTATATGGATGAACATACTCAGGCGGGAACAGAAGGCTTAAAATATGCAGCAGCAAAGGGACTTCCGGTGATTATCATGGAGCCGCTGCGGGGCGGCAGGCTGGTCAATGCACTGCCAAAGGATGCCAAAGCCATATTTGCATCCGCAGAACCACGCCGTTCCCCGGCAGAATGGGGACTCCGCTGGATATGGAACCATCCGGAGGTAACGGTAGTGCTTTCCGGAATGAATGATATTGCGCAGGTAGAAGAGAATGTGCGGATTGCATCGGATGCCACGGCTGACGCACTGACAGAGAAAGACTTAGAAATCTTTGAAAAAGTAAAGAAATCCATTAACCAGCATATGAAGGTGCCGTGTACCGGCTGTGGCTACTGCATGCCATGTCCGCATGGAGTAGACATTCCAACCTGCTTCGCAGCATATAATACACGGTATACCGACAGTTTTTATTCCGGTATGAAGGCATATTTTATGTGTACCACGATAAAGACGAACCCGTCCAATGCTTCAAAGTGCCGCCAGTGTGGAAAATGTGAGAAACACTGCCCGCAGTCCATTGCTATCAGGCAGGAATTAAAGCAGGTGGCAAAGAAGATGGAAAACCCGGTTTATAAGGTGGCAAGGGCGATTTCTAAGCGTATCGGAAAGTATTAAGAAAAAATATTATGAAAAATTGTAAAAAATAAAGGAAATTTGAAGGTGGATACAGAATTATAATATCAGGGGTCGAATGACGTCCTCACAATGGTACAGATGATGGCAATGCATTTACATCATAAAAGAATGATGTAACAGGAAGGGAGAAGATAAGGATATGACAATTCGGGAACGGATGGAGCGCATGGAGCATGAGATGTTAAGCCCTTATGCAGCATTAAGCGAGAATTCCAAAGGACGGGATTATCCGGAGGCACCTTGTGATATACGTCCGGTATATCAAAGAGACAGAGACCGTATTCTTCATTGCAAGGCATTTCGCCGTCTGAAAAATAAGACTCAGGTATTCTTAACACCGAAGGGAGACCATTATCGTACCCGTATGTCGCATACCTTAGAGGTATCGCAGAATGCCAGAACCATTGCAAAGGCATTGCGGCTGAATGAAGATTTGGTGGAAGCTATTGCATTGGGGCATGATTTGGGGCATACACCGTTTGGTCATGCCGGAGAGCGGGTGTTAAATGAACTTTGCTCCGGTGGCTTTAAACATAATAAACAGAGTGTGCGTATCGTAGAAAAATTAGAAAAAGGCGGACAGGGCCTGAATCTGACGTGGGAAGTGCGGGATGGTATTTTGAACCATCAGACCAGTACGATGCCACATACATT
>JBNMJI010000282.1:0-2218 GCA_050873725.1 Roseburia sp. | reverse complement strand
TTAAGTTCTGGTTCATGGAACAGTCAGAAATTTCTTCTTCCACGCCAAAGAAATTCTTATTGGCAATCAGTTCCCGGATAACTTCTTCCTGTTCTTCGGAAAGTCCTGCCGCTTCCATTAAACCACGGAAGAATTCAACATGTCCTACACTAATCTGAAAATCCTTTAAACCACTGCTTTTTAATGCATCAATTGCCATGGCAATCATTTCTGCATCGGCATCTACGGTATCATCGCCGATTAACTCTGCACCAAGCTGGTAGATTCCTTTAATCTTCCCTGATAGCTGTGGTTGTTGATAAAGGTATTTCCCATATAGGAAAGACGGATTGGCATATCCTCATCCATAAAATATTTTGCCGCAGACCGTGCAATAGACGGTGTAATATCCGGTCTTAATACAAGGGTATTTCCTTCCCGGTCAAAAAATTTATATAATTCGCTGGACGGAATGGTTCCAACTTCTTTTCCAAATATATCGAAAAATTCAAAGGTCGGTGTCTGAATACTGTGGTATCCGTGTCGTTTTAAAGCCTTATGCAGCCGATCCTGCAGCTCTAATTTTTTTTCACACTCTTCATTATAAATATCCCGGACACCCTCTGGTGTATGTAACAATTGATTTTTCATATAAACCTCCAGTTTTTCTCAAAACACTTTAGCGTGCTACCATGCTACCATGGTGAATTGCTTTTCCTAGTATATATTACATGGAAACGATTGTCAATCCCTTAGCTCCAAATCTTTTTTCAAGCCTTCCAGATAAGGAACCAGGATTCCTGACTTCTTCGGAAGGAAAAATTCCGGATTCAGCTCTTCTAACCGGAAGCTTTTCCGTCCGCCATTCTGGGCGCGTTCCCAGAATTCATAAAGCTGCCGGAATGGCATATAGTAAAATTCATCCCGGTGGGTATAAAATATCAGGATAAATGAAATGCCCTGCTGATTTTCAAAATCCTGCATAAACTGAATCTGGTGAGCATGCACATTGGCAAGGGGAAATGTATCGGTGTGGCATTCCTTGGCATCAAAGCAGACCGGAATGCCCTGCACTGCCCCGATATAGTCTACGGTACTTTTCTGGTCAAAATAGGCAAGTGTAATATGTCTCGTCTCTTTATCAATATTAATTGGTGTAATCGGTGTTGGAATTTTCTGTATCAATGCTAACTTATGCTCTGCATATTTTTCATTGGTCCGGTTGATAAATTCCTCTAACGTAGAACCTCTTAATCCTCTGGAATTCCAAGTTGGCATTAGAGTATACTTCCTTTCTTCTCTTCCGGCAGTGTGTAATAGATTTTATGTTCTTCAAGAATCCTTATCTTCTGATTCTTTACTTCTAATATGTTCACACTGCAGTTTGGCTGGTGGCTGTTCCAGAAATCTTTGATTTCAAGTCCCTTTATGTATGCAAGAAAAGCCCGGATAATTCCACCATGACAGCATACAAGCACACGCTCCATCTTTCCTTCCAGCGGAAGAATTTCCTGATTTAAAAAATCTTCCACCCGGGCAAGTAATGCCTCATAGCTTTCACCCTGTGCCGTGGCATGATACTGTTCCGGTGCATGAAATAAATCATCAATGTTTTTCAGTGCAGGATTCCAGCTGAGGTCAGCAAGCTTCTGTCCTTCTCCTTCTCCGAAATTCATTTCACGGATACGTTCATCATAGGAAAACGGGGTATCCGTTCCCCGCAGAATAATCTCTGCCGTCTGTCTGGCCCGAATTAACGGACTGCAATAACAATAATCAAAAGTCAGTCCTTCTTTTTCAAATCCTGCTTTCGTCTTTTCGGCTAATTCCAGTCCAAATTCATTTAATGGAATATCAAGGGTTCCCTGTATCAATCCTTTTTTATTGTAATCGGTTTCTCCATGCCGCATAAGATATACTTTCATCTTACTTCATCCTTCCTGTAATACCAGCTGTCTTTCGTTATAAATAAATTACCGCTCTGTGGCATTCTGATTTGCATCATGGTTTGCATAACAAATTGCCCTGTTAAAATCATCCGGTGGGGCTGCTTCTACACATCTGCCATCTGCAAAGACCATGCGGTAAGCATGTAAAAGCTGATGTCTTACGCCTGCACGCTCCCGGTAAAAACGATTGATTTTCTCATTGCCGTATTTACTGTCTCCAATAATCGGATGACCAATAGACGATAAATGGGCGCGAATCTGATGACTGCGTCCGGTAATCAGATGTACCT
>JBNMJI010000281.1:0-2220 GCA_050873725.1 Roseburia sp. | reverse complement strand
GTGATATTTCTGTGGATGCAGGAAAAGATATCTGGCTTGTGGTAAAAGATGCCGATAACTTTGAAGTAAGCTATGAAGAGCCGCAGGTAGATACAGCAGCAGAACCGGCAACAGAAGCTCCGGCAGAGACGGCAGAAGCAGGAAGCAACAATACTGCTCCAATTGTAATCGGTATTATAGTTATCGCTGCAGCAGTTGGAATTATAGTAGTTGTAGCAAAGAAAAATGCAAAAAATAAATAAAGATTTAATAAATAAGAACTAAGAAAAAAGTCACAAGTAAAAGACAGGAGGACAGAAGTGAGAAGAAGAGTTAGAAGTAAATTGATGTCAATGGCACTTACACTTACCATGGCAGCAGGATTGTTAAGCGGCTGTGGCGGAAACAGTGTGTCAGAGGCGGATAAGACTACCATAACAATCTGGCATGATAAAGAAGATGCAGTGGCGGAAGTCCTTCAGAAGAAACTGGAGGAACTGGAACCGGATGTGCATGTTGTGCTGGAAAAGAAAAGTGATTTGACGGAAAGCCTTAAGATGGTGGGAAGTGACCCGAAAGCAGCACCGGATATGTATTTCTTTGCCCATGATAAAATTGGAGTATATGCAGAGATGGACATTCTTGCACCGATTACAGACATTATCCCGGAAGAGGAACTGGATGTATATATGGATAATACCTTAGAGGCAGCGACTTATAAGGGAGAAATCTATCAGCTTCCTGTCTATTACGAGACTTTGTTATTCATGTATAACCGGCTTTATATGAAAGATGATGAAGTGCCGCAGACTACGGAAGAACTGTATCAGTATATGTAGGATAACACTGCAGGCGGACATTATGGATTTGTGGAACAGCACAGTACGCCATACTATGCAGCAGGCTGGATTAACGGCTTTAATGGTACGATTCTCTCAGAGGATGGCACACCGGGGCTGGATTCAAAGGAAACCATTGAGGCCCTTGAATATCATAAGAAATTTGTGGATTTGATGCCGGGTGAGACCGAGTATGCAACGGTAAATACCCTGTTTAAAGAGGGTATGGCGCATTCCACCATTGCAGGCCCATGGCTGGTACCAACCGTAAGAGAAAGTGGAATGGATGTTGGTGTGGCAGCAATGCCGGTGATTGATGAGACCGGAAACCCGATTTCTCCATATATGGGAGTGCAGGGAATTCATGTGCTGAAAAATGCCGCAGAAAATAAGAAGGATGCGGTAGAAAAGGTGCTTCGTGCCCTGATGGACCCGGAAGTAGAGGTTGATCTTGCAAAAGCAAGCGGCTGTGCACCGGCAATGGAAAGCTGCTATGAAATGGATGAAATCACATCAGATGAAGTGGTTATGGCAATGCATGATACCGCAGAGCACGCAGTTCCGATGCCGAATATCCCGGAAATGGATGTAATGTGGACAGTGGTTGGTAATTTACTGACAGATGTCAACATGAGTGGAAAAGATGTGACAGAAAGTGCAGAGGCGGCGCAGCAGGAGGCGTTGCAGTTGATTGAAAGTATGAGGTAACAAATTGAAGAAAAATAAGAAAAAAGAAATCCTGTTTGCCTATTCCTGGTCGGCACCATCCCTGATACTGATTTTGCTCATTGTAATCTTTCCAATCCTGTATACCGGCTACATTTCACTGACCAATATGAATGTGTATCACTGGAATAACTATGAGCTGATTGGACTGAAAAATTATAAGGATGCCCTGCTGGTACTGGATAATGGCTTTATACAGGCATTTCTGGTAACGATTTTATGGACAATTGTAAATATGGTGCTGCAGCTTATTATCGCATTTTTGCTGGCAAATCTGTTGAACCTAAAGCGGCTTCGCCTGAGAAATTTATATAAGACGCTGCTGATTTTCCCCTGGGCAATGCCGGGCTATGTATCCATTCTTCTGTGGAAAACAGGAATGTTTAACTCCCAGTTTGGCTTGCTTAATCAGTGGCTGGCAAAGTACAACATCGGGCCGGTAAAATGGCTGGGCAGCGATGGTATGGCATTTTTGTGCTGTACCACCGTAAACCTCTGGCTGGCACTTCCGTTTATGATAACGATTATGGACGGTGCATTGCAGAGCATTGAAAAGAGTTTTTATGAAAGTGCCGTATTAGACGGAGCAACCTGGTTACAGAAAATGTGGTATATTACGATTCCGATGATTAAGCCAATCATTGCGCCGTCGGTAGTAATTACAACATTTACCACC
>JBNMJI010000280.1:0-2229 GCA_050873725.1 Roseburia sp. | reverse complement strand
CTGCGGTGCTGTTTCCGGATTCCACAGTCTGGTATCTTCTGAGACATCATCTAAGACCATCCGTAATGAAAAGGATATGCCGATGGTTGGTTACGGCGCAATGGTAGTAGAGTCATTACTTGGAATTATCGTATTGGTTGTTGTTGGTGCAGTCGCTGTAAATGGTACAAAACCAGACGGAACACCATTTGCAATCTTCTCATCCGGTGTTGCCGGCTTCCTTGAGATGTTAGGCGTACCGAACGATGTAGCGACTGTATTTATGACCATGTGTGTATCTGCATTAGCACTTACTTCACTGGATTCTGTAGCACGTATCGGAAGAATGTCCTTCCAGGAATTATTCTATGAAGATACAACAGACCCGAAGAAAATGGGTGGTGTCCGCAGAGTATTAACCAATAAATATTTTGCAACAATCGTAACCTTATTCTTTGGATACTTCTTAACACTGGGCGGATACAACAATGTATGGCCGCTGTTTGGTTCTGCAAACCAGTTACTTGCAGCACTTGTTCTGATTGCGCTGGCTGTATTCTTAAAGACCACCGGACGTACCGGCTGGACACTGTATGCACCAATGGTAATCATGCTGGCAGTAACCTTTACCGCACTGGTTCAGAAATTCATCGCACTGGTAAGCAATGTAATGAACGGAACCGCAGTATTCTTAGTAGATGGTTTACAGCTTATCGTTGCAGTTCTTCTGATGGTATTAGGTGTTATGGTAGCAGCAAGCTGCTTTACCAAACTGTTTAAGACCAAGAAACAGGAAGAAGCATAAATTGAATAGAATTTAAATCGAAATTTTTAAATGGAAATTACATTTACTTCTTTTCAAATGGGGCAAAATAAGATACAATCTTGAGTTATGAGATAGTAAAGGAGCAAATGACGATGATTAAGGTAGTTAAATTTGGTGGAAGTTCACTTGCAAGTGCAACACAGTTTGCAAAAGTAGGCAAGATTATTACATCAGACCCGGAACGTCGCTATGTCGTACCAAGTGCACCGGGAAAACGAAATTCCAAAGACACCAAGGTAACAGATATGTTATATGCATGTTATGCTCTGGCGGAAAATGATGAGGATTTCGACAAGGAATTAAAAAAGATTGCAGAACGTTATGATTCCATTATTAACGGACTGAATTTAAAGCTTTCTCTGAAAGATGAGTTTGAAGTAATTGCAAAGAACTTTGCAGCAAAAGCAGGTTCTGATTATGCAGCTTCCAGAGGCGAATACTTAAATGGTATCGTAATGGCGAACTATTTAGGCTATGAATTTGTGGATGCAGCAGAAGTAATTTTCTTTGATAAAGATGGTAACTTCGATACAGATAAGACAGATAAAGTATTAAGCAAACGTCTTTCCAAGATTGAACGTGCTGTAGTTCCTGGATTTTATGGTGCTATGCCGGACGGAAGCGTTAAGACCTTCTCCAGAGGAGGCTCCGATATTACAGGTTCTATCGTTGCAAAGGCAGTACATGCTACTGCATATGAGAACTGGACAGATGTATCCGGCTTCCTGATTGCAGACCCAAGAATTATTGACAATCCGGAACCGATTAAAGTAATTACATACCGTGAGTTAAGAGAGCTTTCCTACATGGGAGCAAGCGTATTGCATGAAGATGCAGTATTCCCGGTTCGTAAAGCCGGTATTCCAATCAACATCCGTAATACCAATGCACCGGAAGATGAAGGAACATGGATTGTGGAAACAACCTGTCACCAGTCCAAATATACCATTACCGGTATTGCCGGAAAGAAAGGCTTCGTATCTGTAAATATTGATAAAGATATGATGAATTCCGAGGTTGGCTTTGGACGTAAAGTGCTTACAGCATTTGAAGAAAACGGCATTAACTTTGAGCATATGCCATCCGGTATTGATACCATGACCGTATTTGTACATCAGCCGGAATTCGAAGGCAAGGAACAGGCAGTTGTATCTGCAATTCACCGCCTTGCAAAACCGGACAGCGTAGAATTAGAGTCTAACATTGCATTGATTGCAGTTGTAGGACGTGGTATGCGTTCCACAAGAGGAACTTCAGGAAGAATTTTCTCTGCACTGGCACATGCAAATGTCAACGTTAAGATGATTGACCAGGGTTCTTCCGAGTTAAATATTATCATCGGAGTAAGCAATTCTGATTTTGAAAATGCTATTAAGGCAATTTACGATATTTTCGTAACAACACAGTTATAAGAAACAGAAAAT
>JBNMJI010000279.1:0-2248 GCA_050873725.1 Roseburia sp. | reverse complement strand
TTCCAAAGATATTCTCCTGACCTGCTGCGGACCACTGGTCTACGGAGTCAGCCATTGGACTGGACGGGGTAATAGGATAAATAGCTGCAACGTCTGTGTATGCATAAGCTACATGAGCTGCTGCTGTATTACCGTCCATTGATTGTTTTGCTCTGGACATTATTTATTCCTCCTTATTTAATTAAAAAACTTATGTCTTATCGACCTAAATCACATTTTAGCATTTTATTTGTCGATTATCAAGATTATGGACTGTACGAAATGAAGAACAATCACGAATTTCTTCTATAAGAAGTTTTAGTTGCTTTTCCGCTGTTTTTCTAGTATGATACGAATTGGTGCATAAGCATGAAAGCACCGTAAATTCAAAGAGTCAGGAGATTTGATTATGATAAGTGCAAACAATGTAACTTTACGAATCGGGAAGAAAGCCTTGTTTGAAGATGTAAATATTAAATTCACGGAAGGCAACTGCTACGGTCTGATTGGTGCCAACGGTGCCGGTAAATCTACTTTCTTAAAAATTTTATCCGGACAGTTAGACTCCACCAGCGGTGATGTGGTTATTACACCGGGACAGCGTCTTTCCTTCCTGCAGCAGGACCACTTCAAATATGATGAGTACTCCGTTTTAGATACGGTTATCATGGGAAACAAACGTCTCTATGATATCATGAAGGAGAAGGATGCAATCTATGCAAAAGAGGATTTTTCCGATGAAGATGGTATCCGTGCCAGTGAACTGGAAGGCGAATTTGCTGAAATGGACGGCTGGAATGCAGAATCCGATGCTGCCATGTTATTAAATGGTCTTGGCATCCCGACAGAAGACCACTACACCACTATGCGTGACCTCCCGGGTGCCACCAAGGTTAAGGTGCTCTTAGCCCAGGCATTGTTCGGTAATCCGGACATTCTGCTCTTAGACGAACCAACCAACCACTTAGACTTAGATGCCATCGCGTGGCTGGAAGAATTCTTAATTAACTTTAACAACACTGTAATCGTCGTATCCCACGACCGTTACTTCTTAAATAAGGTATGTACTCATATCGCCGATATCGATTATGGCAAGATTCAGTTATATGCCGGTAACTACGATTTCTGGTATGAGTCCAGCCAGCTTCTTGTAAAGCAGATGAAAGAAGCCAATAAGAAGAAGGAAGAAAAGATCAAAGAGTTACAGGAATTTATCTCCCGTTTCTCCGCAAATGCTTCCAAATCCAAACAAGCAACTTCCAGAAAACGTGCCTTAGAAAAAATCGAACTGGATGAAATCAAACCTTCCAGCCGTAAATATCCTTACATTGATTTCCGTCCACAGCGTGAAATCGGTAATGAAGTTCTTACCGTAGAAGGATTAAGCAAAACTATCGACGGCGTAAAAGTATTAGACAACGTTTCCTTTATCTTAGGACATGACGATAAAGTAGCTTTTGTTGGAAGCAACGAACTTGCCAAAACTACCCTCTTTAAGATTCTTGCCGGTGAAATGGAGCCGGACGAAGGAACTTACAAATGGGGCGTTACTACTTCCCAGTCCTATTTCCCGAAGGACAATACCGAAATCTTCGATACTGACCTTGTTATCACAGACTGGCTGACCCAGTATTCTGAAATCAAAGATGCTACTTATGTACGTGGTTTCTTAGGAAGAATGCTTTTCGCCGGTGAAGACGGTATGAAGAAAATGAGAGTCCTTTCCGGAGGAGAAAAAGTGCGTGTACTGCTCTCCCGTATGATGATTCAGGCTTCCAATGTCTTAATCTTAGATGAGCCTACCGACCACTTAGACATGGAATCCATCACCGCATTAAACAACGGACTGATTAAATTCCCGGGTGTTGTACTCTTCGCTTCCCGTGACCACCAGTTCACACAGACCACTGCCAACCGTATTATGGAGCTTCTTCCAAACGGCGGTCTCATTGATAAGATTACAACTTACGATGAATACTTAGAAAGCGATGAAATGGCAAGAAAACGTCAGGTTTACTCCATGAGTGAAGAAGACGAGAATGATAACTAGAAAATAGCTTATCCAGATAAAAAGCAGGTGTTCCGATTGGAACACCTGCTTTTTTCGTAAGAAACCTGTAACACACGCTTCTTATTATTTGCACATATTATTTATACCTGACATTTACACCGTCATTACGCGTATCATAATTTTTAACCGGTCGCTTAGGTTGTCGTATTATAAATCTCTCCGGTATTATAATTATAGGTATATGTACCTGTATTACCA
>JBNMJI010000278.1:0-2293 GCA_050873725.1 Roseburia sp. | reverse complement strand
TACCGGAACAGTAGACAGTGTAATCCATGAGAACAATAAGACTTATCTTATGGTAAATAACAACCTTTACTCCATTGATGATTTGTATTCTGTTATGGACGACAGTTACATGGATGCAATCAGTCTTGCAAAATCATTTTCACTTGCAATTGCATCGTTGCCATCAGCAGATGAACTTACATTGGACAATGCAAGTACACTGACCAACCTTCGGAAAGCATATGACAGCATGACTAGTTATCAGAAGTCATTTATTGCACAGAGTGATATTGATAAGTTAACCAAACTGGAAGAGAGAATGAAACAGTTACAGGCCGCTGCCGGAAAAAACGGTGATAAGACTGAAGGCACAGATGACAAGAAAGATACGGATGAAACAGAGAAAACAGAAGGAACAGAGTAAACCACGGAAGGTTATTAGGGAGATGAAAGCATGAATAAGATAGCAAATCAATTCACTTCCATTGAACAGGTAGCAGACCAGTATCTCAATTCTTCGAAGAGTAATAAAACACAGTCGGAGCAGGAAGTTTCTTTTGCAGAGGTATTAAAAGAAAAGCAAAAAGCAACAGATGTTTCCGAGGTGAAATTTTCGAAGCATGCAAGCATGCGGTTGTCTACCCGGAATATCAGTCTTTCAGACCAGCAGAGCGAACGCTTGGAAGCCGGTGTGGAGATGGCTGAGAAGAAAGGAATCAAAGAATCCTTGGTAGTAGTCGATTCGCTGGCATTCATTGTAAATGTACCAAGCAAGACGGTTGTAACAGCAATGGACCAGAATGAATCAGAAAATAATGTTTTTACAAATATTGATGGTGCAGTAATAGCATAGCCGGACCTTATGGAGGCTGTGAGAACCCTGACTGACAGATGGGTTCTGCGTCAGACATCAAAATTAGGAGGTCATTTCATTATGATGAGATCAATGTATTCTGCTGTGTCAGGACTTAAGACACATCAGACCAAAATGGACGTTATCGGTAACAATATTGCCAACGTAAATACCGTGGCATTTAAAGAGTCCAGTGTAACATTCAGCGAGATTATGTATCAGACAATTTCCGGTGCATCCGGAGCAAATACAACAACCGGAACCGGTGGAATCAATGCCAAGCAGATTGGCCTTGGTGTAACAACAGGTTCTACTTCCATCGACATTACTTCCGGTGGAGCAGCCCAGACAACCGGAAAAGCATTTGACTTAAGAATTACAGATAAAGGTAATACAACAAGCTTCTTCGTAGTAAGCAATGGTACCGAAAATCTCTTTACCAGAGCCGGATCTTTCTACATTGACGGGGCAGGAAACCTTGCCATGACATCTACCGGATACAATGTTATGGGATGGCAGGTAGACCCGACCACCGGACAGATTAAAAAAGACCAGGTATCTGCACTTCGTATCATGCAGGAAAGCAATCTTACTTCTCCGGCAGAAGCAACAACCAATGCAGTATGTGGTGGTATTGTAGATAAAAACAGTACCGAAATAACCAGTGAAAGCGGATATGCTATGAATTTGAATTTCTTCGATGCATTGGGATATTCCTATACAGCAAAATTTGCAATCAAAGGTGTGGATACCGATGCCGGAACCTATACCGTTGAATTAAGTGCTATTTATGATTCTTCCAATAAGAATATCTTAGAGGAGTTCTTGGCAAACGGCGGAAATCTTTCTGATGTATTCGGAGCAAATGCCAGCGGTGGAATTACAAATGCACAGACTGCTTATAATGCAATCAGTACAGAATGGACAGATACCGGAGCATCCAATTCCTTTGGTGGAAATACATATCATCAGTTCCGCAACAGCAGTGGTGAAATGTATTATATCAATACAACACAGAATGCGGCTACCGGACAGTATGACAGCAAAGTATACCGTGCAATTACTTCAGCCGGCGGTGCAGTAACCGGATACGAAGCAGTAACGGATGTATCACTTTCCGATATTTATACCGGTTTACAGCCGGGTGCAACCATCAACAGCATTACTGATGGCAACCCGCCTACCATTGAAGCAACTGCGGTAAACTACGAACTGAAATTTGATACCGGTACCGGAAAAGGTAAATTTGTTTCCGTAGGTGACAGTACCAATGGTTCTGTTACATTGAATATGAAACAGTTAGGAGACCAGTTTGAAAATATTTCCATTGATTTTACACAGTGTAAGAATTCCAACAATGGTGGAACCTCTACCGTTGGAATGGATGCCGGAGCAATTGATGGAACAACCGGAACAGGTAAGAAACTTGGAGCATTAACCGGCGTATCTGTAGGTACCAAT
>JBNMJI010000277.1:0-2299 GCA_050873725.1 Roseburia sp. | reverse complement strand
TTGGACAGATTCTTGCCCATGCGCCCTATACGATAAATGCCTGTGGCAAGGATGAGCGGGTACAGGAGTTTGCCAGAGAGACCATGGCGGATGATTTGCGGCGTTTAGAGGAGATACCGGACTGCAAATATAATTTTCATCCGGGCAGCCATGTACAGCAGGGAGTGGAAGTCGGAATTGAAAAGATTGCAGGAGTCTTAAATGAAATTATGTGGCAGGAGCAGAAGACAACAGTACTGCTTGAGACCATGGCTGGAAAAGGAACAGAAGTCGGAAGAAACTTTGAAGAACTTAAGGAGATTTTAAACCGGGTAAAATATCCGGAGAAAATGGGAGTCTGCCTGGATACCTGCCATGTCTTTGACGGTGGCTATGATATCAGTGGACATTTAGATGAAGTGTTAGAAGAATTTGACCGCATTATCGGGCTGGATAAACTGTGTGCCATACATTTGAATGATTCAAAAAATGTACTGGGAAGCCATAAAGACCGCCATGAATGTCTGGGCGCAGGTAATCTGACCATGGATGCCATCGTGCGGATTATCAATCATCCGGCATTGAAGGATTTACCATTTTACCTTGAGACACCGAATGATTTAGCGGGCTATGCCAGAGAGATTGCCATGTTAAAAGTAGCAAGAAAAGCTTAAGTTTAAAAGGTTAAGTTTTTCGGAAAAAAGAACGATATATCAGGTATAAGACGGCATGGAGGCGATTTTGTCTTAAAATTAGGAGGAGAAACATGATTCGTGTAACAGGAAATAACAGCCTTTTGATGAGTACGCTGAATACGGACACAGACAATGATACAAAAGTGGTGGACCTGTTAAAAAAGAGTGGAGAGACAGAGAAGAGCAGCAAGACAACTGGAAAGAAGAGTGAAGAATATAACAGTGTCAAGAAGTCTGCATCCTCACTCAAAGCAAGTGCAACAGTATTAAGTGAAACAGGCGAGGATTCCGTTTTTGCAAAAGCAGAAGAAAGTGGAGATTATTCCGATTTGATTTCACTGATTGAGCGTTTTACCGGAGATTATAACAGTCTCTTAGAGAGCCTGTCAGACCTTGATACAGACAAATCTGCAAATTACAGCAAGGAATTAAAAAGCATTGTTTCCGGGCAGAGTGAAGCCTTGAAAAAAGTTGGTATTACCGTAGACAGTAATGGAAAGCTTGTAGTAGATGAAGATACTTTGAAAAATGCAGATATGAAGGAATTAAAAGAACTGTTCCAGGGAGAGAAATCCATCGCAGGAAAAGTTGCCGATAAAAGCATTTACATCGGAGCAAATGCTGCGGCTGACCAGTATGTGGATAGTTGTGCCAACTATACAGCAGGTGGTACATCCGCAGAATATGCCCAGATGGTAAATATGATAGGCAGTTATTTAGACTCCCTTTCTTAAGACTAAAGTGACATTAAGTCAGAAAGAAGCGGTTCGAAAATAACGCCCTGTAAAGTATCATCCGAAAGTGACTGTGAATAGGAAATACAGGAAGCAATAAAATGAGCTGCCTGCGTGGTGCATTCCTTTAAGGAGAAGCCCCGTAAGGTAAGTGCAGATACGATACTGACGAAGATGTCGCCGGTTCCGGGATACCCCGGGCCGGCTTTTTTCGTGGAAACAGTATCCACATTTCCATTGTCATCGGAAATATAGTTAAGGAAAGTATCACTTTTTGGACAGCCGGTAATAATACATTTTTTCACACCCAAAGCATGAAGCTTTTGGGAAATGGCAGAAAGCTCTGAATCGGTGCAGTCATGCTCCGGATAAGGCGTATCCGTTAAAAGGCAGGCTTCCGTCAGATTTGGTGTAATAATATCACCACGGGATACAAAGTCCTTCATGTGATTGCAGAATTCCGGTGTAATGTGCTGATAAGCTTTGCCGTGGTCACCCATTACCGGGTCTATAATAAAAAGAGGCTTTTTGGTAAGAGAATCATAGTAATCAGAAATGGCATGAATCTGTTCCTTTGCACCAAGGTAGCCGCAGTAAATACCGTTCCAGTTCATGGAAAGGTCATTCAGTGCAGCAAAATAATCTTTTAGGTGTCCGGTTAAATCAATTTTTAAGTGGGTAGGAAAACCGGTATGGTTGCTGAAAACAGAAGTAGGTACAGGGATTCCCTGTACCTTACATGCACTTACCACCGGGAGAGACACGCTCATGGAGCAGCGTCCCACACCGGATATATCATTGATAATCAGAAGCTTTGGTGGTAAAGTATTTAATTTCATGCGCGTGCGCTTTCCTTTCCAAGGCGTGGCAGCATATTGGAGTTTGCCAGTA
>JBNMJI010000276.1:0-2305 GCA_050873725.1 Roseburia sp. | reverse complement strand
CCGCATAATGACGCAGTGGCTCGAAATGTCCGACTCCTTCTACAGCATTGCGGATGGTTTCTTTATAAATAATCTTTTCTTCCCCAAATTCCACTACTACGCCGTAGCGTTCTTTAATTAGTTTCTGTAAGATTTCAAGCTGTACTTCTCCCATCAGCTTGATGAGAATCTCTCCGGTTTCTTCCCGGTATACAATATGCAATTCCGGATTTTCTTCCTCTAACTGCTTTAATTTTGGCAGCATAACTGCCACCGGAACTTCCTTTGGTAAAATCAGCTTCACACTGCGCACCGGTTCTAAGACCGGAAGTATGGACTCTTCTTCAATGCCAAGTCCTTCTCCCGGATAGGTCTTCGTCAGTCCGGTAACGGCACAAACCGTGCCTGCTGCCGCCTCAGATACTGCCTCATATTTTTCTCCGGAATAGATGCGGATCTGATTGACCTTTTCCGCCCACTCTTCTTCTCCGGCTTTGCCGTTAAGCATGTCCTTTACATGAAGAGTTCCGCCGGTTACCTTAAGATAAGTCAGCCGGTTTCCCTGTTCTTCTCTTGCGATTTTAAAGATTTTGGCACCAAATTTTTCCGGATACTTAGGAGTCCTGCCATATTCATAAAGTCCGTCTAACAGTTCTTCCACTCCCTGCACCTTTAATGCAGAGCCAAAATAGCATGGGAAAAGTTCCCTCTTTGCAATCATTTCTGCAAGGTCTTCGGTGGCAAGACTTCCTTCTGATAAGAATTTCTCCATGGCTGCTTCTTCGCACATGGCTGCCTCTTCATAGAAGCTTTCGGTACGCTCCTGTGTAAAATCGATGCAGTTACTGTCCAAATGCTCCTTGATTTCCTGTAAAAGAGCCTCTTTGTCCGCTCCCGGCTGGTCCATTTTATTGATAAATAAGAATACCGGAACCTGATATAATTTTAATAACCGCCACAGCGTTCTGGTATGTCCCTGCACACCATCGGCTCCGCTGATGACCAGCACTGCATAATCAAGTACTTTAAGGGTTCGCTCCATTTCCGCAGAAAAGTCCACATGCCCCGGTGTATCCAATAGAGTGATTGCCATATCTTTCCAGGAAAACTCTGCCTGCTTCGAGAAAATCGTAATCCCACGCTCCCGCTCCATGGCATTATTATCAAGATATGCATCCTTATTATCCACTCTTCCCAGGTGGCGTATGCTTCCGCTTGTATACAACATACTTTCCGATAATGTTGTCTTTCCTGCATCTACATGTGCAAGAATTCCGATTACCAGCTTCTTCATATTTAAAGGTATCCTTTCTGACATTTTTCTACGCTGCCCGGCATCTGTAAAGAACTGCCGGTGGCAGGTTCTGTAGGTATTTGGGCTGTTGTCCGTCTAGTCCCGGTTCAGCCCGGCTAAAAGCTCTGCCCGTTTGCTTCCAATCAGCAGCTCCTGATTATACTGTAAATAGCGGTCGCAGTTGTGCTCGGCTAAGAATCTTGCGGATTCTGCCACGGTAGCAAGATCTGTTACAAATACCACCATTTCCTGGCCACCCTCAAATGCCTGCTCCATAAAATCAAAGGCATGCTCTAAGGCTGCTGCTGTCTTTTCTTCGATTGCTTCTAACGATTTTCGCTGTATATCAAAGGCTGCCTTTTTTTCCTCAAAGACTTCCTTCTTTGCACCTTCGGAATTGCGGTACTCTTTCAATGCCGCAAAATCACGGTCTGTCTTAGCCTTTTCTTTTCCATAGCTTCGGAACAGATTCTGTAATCCGTCCAATAAAAGATTAACCACGCTAAGTCTTTCATCAAAAGCTGCATCATAAATCCGTGCAAATACTTCCGGTCGAATCTTTCCTTCCAATATTAACGAAATTCCATAGTCATCCTTGTATTTCTGATATAAATCAAAATATGCTGCCGCATCCTCTGCCACATCTTTATGATGTAAAAATTCTCCTACAACAGTCTCATCTACAGGAAGTCCCATTTCTTCATAGGTCTGCATCAGAATGCTTAAGTCCTCCCAGCCTCTTGCTGTGACAAACTGCAAGCCATCTACATCTGCTTCCACCCGGTAGAAATTCTTCGGACGAAGCTCAAGATAACTTAAAATTGCACCGTGGATATGTCTTGATCTGGCATAAGCTTTCCAAACACCAAGGTCTGCCTCTACCTGCATACAGCGGACACGGTCTAAGGTTACCATATCAAATTCCCGTACCGATTTGTTATATTCCGGCGGATTGCCTGCTGCAACGATAATCCATCCCTCCGGCACTGCCTGATTACCAAAAGTTTTGCACTGTAAAAACTGTAACATGGT
>JBNMJI010000275.1:0-2340 GCA_050873725.1 Roseburia sp. | reverse complement strand
GTGCATAAACATCACCTACATTTGGTCCAATTAATACCTGATAATATCCGGAGCTGATTAAGGTTCCCAGTACACCTTTTACTTTCTTTAAGGAAGCCTGATCAAATTTTGCTCCATCCTTTAATGTAAAACGGAGTCTTGTTGCGCAGTGAATACAATTTTCAATATTATCTGCGCCACCCACGCCGGCGATAACCGCCTGAATTAATTCTGAGTAGTCTTTCATTCGTATTACCCCTTTCTTTTGTGAAATTCACATTTTTCTTATATATTTAATCCTGCTGCAAACCCTTCAAAATTTGCATTCATAATGTTTGCCGGACTGATACAGTCCCCAATTGCGATGGTATCTTTACAGATTCCGTAAAATGTTTCTACCAGCTTCTTCTGTGCCGAAAGTCCGGTAGAAAGAATCAGGTTGTCATAGGAAATACTCTTCTCTTCTCCCTTTTCATCCTTATAAATGACAACATCTTCTTCGATTCTGCTGCAGCCGCATTTTAACAGGCTGTGAAGATTCTCATACTGCAAAAACTTCTGTCGTAATGCTTCCCGGTATAAAGAGTTGGCATTTGCTGCCAGTGTATCGGTCAGTTCCAGAATGGAAACATTCTTTCCCTGCTCAGCAAGCTCTAATCCTATCTCGCATCCAATACTTCCTCCGCCGAGGATTACTATCTCCTGTCCTAACTGCTCCGGATGCATAATCGTTTTTGTTGCAAGCTGTACCTTTGGATTATCAATTCCCGGAATCGGAAGAACCCGCTCTGTAGCGCCAAGGGCAACTATCAATGAATCCGGCTGAAGCTCTTTTATAGACTCCGGTGTTGCTTCTGTGTTCAGACGAACCTCTATCTTTCTTTTTGCCATCTGAGTCCGATAGTAGTTTAACAGCCGTTTGATTTCTTCCTTGTGTGCCTCTTTTTCAATGAAGCGAAGCATGCCGCCCAGTTCACTTTCCTTTTCCAGTAATGTAACCTGATGTCCCCGGTCATAAGCTGTCATGGCAGCTTTCATGCCTGCCGGACCTCCGCCAACGATTACCACACGCTTTTTCTCTTTTGCCTCCTGCAAATCCAGTTCAGATGGAACAAATTCCTCATTGTGATATCTTGGATTTACAGAGCAGCCTACATTCCAGTGGTCTGTGGAAATGTGATAACAATTGGAGCATCTGAGACATGGAACAATGTCTTCCGGATGTCCTTCCAGTACCTTCTTCGGCCAGTTCGGATCTGCCAGAAGTGTTCTTCCAAATGCCACCATATCTACATAGCCCTTTGCAATAATCTCATCTGCCATTTCCGGTGTCATAACGGCGCTGACCACAGAAACCGGAATCTTAAGCTCCTGCTTTGCAATTTTTGCCCATTTGAGATTCGGCATTTCCTCTTCCAGATTGGTTGTGATACAATGCACATTTGCCTCGAACACTTTATCAATTCCGGAGGAAATCTGAACGGTATCCACATACTGTTCTGCCTGTTTCAGGAAATACATCACATCTTCAAAGCTTATGGAATCTTCAATCCATTCATAGGCACTGATGCGCATATCAATCGGATAATCTTTTCCAACTGCTTTTCGAACAGTTTCTAATATCCGAAGTGGAAAACGGCTGCGGTTTTCAATACTTCCGCCGTAGGAATCTGTCCGGTGATTGTAATGCGGGGAAAGAAACTGTGCCGGAAGCCAGCCATGTCCGAAGTGAAGAAAAATGGAATCGAAACCAATTTTTCTTGCACTTGCTGCAGTCTCGGCATACCACTGCAATGTCTCTTCCATCAACGCTTCATCCATTTCCTTTACTTCCACTCCATCCGGGCGGATAAATCCCGATGGTCCTTTCGCATAATCCACCGTTCTTGCATCCTGTCCTGCGTGAAAGATTTCGATAGAAGCTTTCGCTCCGCCTTTGTGAATCTTAAGCACTTTCTTTCTGGTTGCTTCTCTTTCATACTTGGCAAATGGATACGGTTCTTCCGGACTTGCAAAACTGGAACGTCCCGGTTCTACTATTGCATGTCCCGCAATTACAAGTGCTGCGCCACCCAATGCTTTTTCTTCAAAATCATCACCTGTCGGTGTTGCCACAATTCTATTTTTTAATATCATTCCATTAATAGAAATTGGCTGAAATAAATGATTATACACGTTCTTCTCCTTTCTGCTGTATTTTATTTACCTTCATCTTAAGGCACTTAAATCACAGAAACAAGCCATCGAAAACAACTGGAAAATATTTTTCACAATCTCTATTTTTTCATCATTTATTTATGAAATTTATTATCTTTTTATAATTTTGGGCTTCACTTTTTGCTTTTTTTGTCTATTTTTTAT
>JBNMJI010000274.1:0-2383 GCA_050873725.1 Roseburia sp. | reverse complement strand
TTTCTTTTGATGCCATGGATTATCTTTATGCCAGAAATGACGGACTTTTCTTTGGGGAAAAGGAAAAGACACGTATTGACGCAGAGTATCCGGTTTATTTAAACCATGGTGCTTCTGTACAGATGGTAAATGACAATGGGGTGTTATTAGATAAGACATTTGAAGAGACACCGACTTATAAGGGACTGATATTGGATGAAGGTCTTGCTTATAATATTGACGGTGAACAGGCAGATGCCGCAGAATATATATTTATTAAGTTAAACAATGGTAACTTTGTCAATTTAAAGACCATTACTTATACCCAGAAGGGAAAAGAGAAGGATATTGCCAAGAACAGTCTGGTTCATTTTGAAGCAGATTATTTTGCATACTATGAAGTAACAGACGATAAACTGGTATACAAAAGCTATGGGAATCTCCCGGATGATTTTAAATTGAAAATCGGCGATGATGAGTATGATTACCAGGACCTTTTAAAGAAACTGGGTGTGATAAAAGAGGATGATAAGGACAGCAGTGCCGACAATGCAGCAACAGATAATACAGAAGACACTGAGGAGAACCTTATCGGTGATGAAGCACAGGAAAGTAACCCAACGGTCAAGGTAGAAGAAAGACCGGATAAGGATAAGAATAAAGATGGAAACGAGAATAAACGCCCATCCAAAGGCGGTCAGGATGGACGACAGGATATGGGTGTGCGTCCGGATGAGATGCGCCCGGACAAGAATCCGGACGGAAATGGTGGTGACACCAAAAAACCGGAAGTAAATTATGTGAAACCGGAAGTAACATTAGGAGACTGGACAGCAAGTGTATATCGTATCACAGCACCACTTACTGTAACAGACCCGGCAAAGCGTATCGATAAAAACAAACAGATTCAGTTTGAAGTATATGAAGTAGATAAGAATGGTAAGGAGACCCTGCGTTTCCGTAGTTATCGTACCACCGGTGGTACGGTAGAGATTGGCGGTGGAAATATTGCACCGAATACGACATACCGGATTAAATCTTATTTTACTTATAATGATGAATATAATGTATCCCAGGTAGAACAGATTGGAGATTCCACCGTTACTACCAAGGGACTGGATACTTTGGGCAGCATTACTTTAAACCAGCAGCCGGGTACTCCATATAATAACAGGATTGAGATTGCCGGCTTCAGTTATGCAGACGGCAGTGATTTAGAGGCAGTTTACGGAATTGACCGTTCTGCAGGAATTACTGTTACCGTACAGCCGTTGTATCATACAGGTACGGGAACAACCTTAAAGCTGAATACCGCACAGATTAGTAAGTTTAAAGCGAGGGCAACACAGGATATTACTACCATGTCCGTTCTTTCTGCAAAGACGACTTATCAGTATGAGATAACAGCACAGGATTATTTTGGCAACACATTAACACTTTTGAATAATACCGGAACAGCAACTACCAGCAATCATGCACCGGAAGCAAAAATTGATGTCAAAACAAATGAAATTGACAATATGGAACTGTCTCTTTCCATGTTTGATGTGGATGGTGCAGCAGTAGCAAGAGAGGGCAGCACGACAGACTGTGATGTATATGTGGTAGTAAGTACAAGCCGTAAGGAGCTTGCTTCAGCAGCAGATTTAACCGGAGAGAATGTAGTATGGTCCCATAAACTGGATGCATCGGAATATACATTCTCAGAGTCACAGGGTATTTCCGTGCAGGATCTGACTCTGCCATCTATTTCCGGACTGGAGCTGGATACAAAATATTTTGCAACGGTATATTGTGATTATGACTTATCCAATGGAAAGGGAGCACAGCGGTTCCAGAATGTCGGACAGCTTTCCTTTACCAGTGCAGGCTTATCCAGTCTTGGAAAAGTATATATTACCTGCGAAGTGTCAGATATCACCTGTGAATCTGCATTTGTAAAATTTAAATTAAATACTACATCCACCAATCCGGAATTATCCAAACTGATTACAAGATTAAATATCAACGTAATGTCTGGAGATGGAGATGACAAGCAGACAGATGCATCGGTAGGCTTTGATAAAAATACAACGGCAACCAATGCTGACACGGGAGATACTTATAAAGTTTATGAGCAGTTCCGTGAGGGAACCATGATGGGATTCCCGGCGAATGGTCTTTCCAGTATGACAGACTATTCCTTAGAACCTCATGTTTATGCAGAATATAATGGAAAAGAATATGAACTGATTGCAGCAATGACCAGCCCGGACTTTAAGACACTACGTAAGCCGGCAACGGTTACTGTAGATAATCTTTTATTTGCAGCAGGAACTTTGGTATTTGATACCAGAGTAGACGACCCGGATGAAGCAATTTCAGGTTATTCCGGGGATAAGGTTGTAGTAAACCTTTATACATC
>JBNMJI010000273.1:0-2408 GCA_050873725.1 Roseburia sp. | reverse complement strand
CCTGTCACCAGACGCATTTTTCCAAAGCTGTTTACTTCCGTTGCTTCATAATGATTGCCGGAATAGATAAGGTGAAAACCAAAACATTCCCCGGCATCCTCTGTAGTTTTCGGACGGCTTAACATCACAAAGGAATTTGTCCGGCTGGAGGTAGTTCCGGTATAGGAAGCATTCACTAATTTTCCTGCTGTCACCGGCACATCACTCCGCTTCATTTCCCGCGCCCAGGCTCCGTGAAATGTAGTAAATACATAATCATGCCCATCAAAGTCAAGCTGCAGACTCATCAGCCGCTTCAGCTGCACTGCCTTACTTCCATGATTATAAAATCTGGCACTGCGGCTGATAATATCACAGGATGGATAGACATAATAATACAATTCCAGTGCCAGCTCATTTCCTGCGTCCACAAGGCGGATGCAAAGCTGCTCCACTTCCTCTTCGCTGCCATAGGAACCCGGCAGTTCCGCAAAGGCTTCCTTACCTTTGGTTATCTCTGCTTCCTTGTATACAAAATCTATCGTATTGCTTCCGTTGGCATTCATCACTTCCACAAAAGGCTCTCTTATATCTCCTTTTCCATAGGAGGACATTTCAAGGCGCATATCCTCTAGGGAATATGCTTTCTGCTCTTCGTTATACAGATTCACATTGCCCGGTGCAAAGACATGCTTTTCCACCAGCGGCTGCATATCTGCTTCACCCTCGATATGAAGTTTTCTGCCATAATAAAGATGCTCCAACTGTCCGGTAGGAAGTACCCGGAAGCAATAGGTGGTATGGTCAGTATCCAGAATAAAATAATCCTTTTCCTTACGAATCATAAGTAAATTCCTTTCTCTTTCATCCTGCTTTTTCTGCTTGCTGTTTTTACATGCTTTTTTGCTTATTGTTTCTTCGTTTTAATCTGCTCTGTGATTTCCTGCACTTTTTCTTCTGTCAGGATAAATTTCTTACGAAATACCAGCACTGCAATCAGTAAGCCGATTATCGGAATTCCTGCCATAGTCATGCGAAGTCCTAAAAGGGAGCTGCCTGTTGCGGTAGCTGCGGCTGCGGTTTCTGCAGTATCGTTACTTAAGTGGCAGAGATTTAAGCAGATGGAAGCTGCCAGTGCGGCTACTCCGGATGCCAGTTTTACCACAAAGGTCTGCATGGAAAAGATAACACTCTCATCTCTCCGGTTATTTTTCAGTTCGCCGTAGTCAACAGTATTTGCAAGAAATACAGTGGTAAGTACCGTCAGCATTCCAAATGCTGTAAAGATAAAGAATGCCGGAATAAATAATAACAATAAGTTTGACATATTTGTCAGTGTCAGTATAAATAATACGCCGTAGCCTGCGATTGCCATAACGAAGCTTACATAAAATACCTTTAAGGCACTTAAGAATTTACGCAGCAGTGGGAAGAAAATCATCATGGAAATAATCTGGATTCCACCACCAAAGGTATTGAATAAGGTATAGCTGTTATACCACGCATCTCCGCCAAAATCATATTTGAAGAAATAAATCAAAAGGTTTGAAGTAATATAAAGAGAGCAGTTAATCAGCACTATCGTAATAACAACGGTCATTGCCTGATCATTCTGTAACAATGCTTTAAACATCTGTCCTACTGACGGAGAATCCACATTTACGGTGGATTTCTCTTTGATACTCATGCAGGTAATAGTAATAAAAATCACAAATAATACTGCAATGATTAACGCAAACCATTTGAAACCGGCACGCTCATTGCCCTGACCTAATAAAACCACGCATTTTACCGTGATAATGGTAATCAACGCAGAACCTACGCCTGCACAGGAACGGGCAAGGGTAGAAAGTCCCTCTCTTTCTTTACCTCCTTCGGTAAATGCCGGAATCATAGACCAGAACGGAATATCCATCATGGTATAAGTAACGCCCCACAGCACATAGGTTACTGCTGCATAGGCAACCAGTCCGCCGCCATCTAATGCAGGTGGTGCTGCAAACATCAGATATAAGATTACTGCATTGGTTATGGTTCCAATCAAAAGCCACGGACGGAACTTACCCCAGCGGGTTCTCGTCTTGGCTACGATAATTCCCATAATCGGATCGTTAAATGCATCAAAAACTCTTGCTGCCATCAGGATAATTCCCATTGCAATGGCACTGACGCCTAAAATATCCTGATAATAATATAAAATGTAACTTGCAGAAAGCATGTATACCATGTCTTTGCCGACTGCTCCAAGTCCGTATGCCACTTTTTCTTTTGTTGTTAATCTCATTGTCCTTCTCCTCCTTTTCGTAAGCCCATTGCCAGTTCCACTACTTTGTATGCGCCATCGTAAATCCCCTGTTTCTTATTTTCCATAATTGCTTCACACATCTCCGTAAGCAGAGGGGCTGAGGTCTGGAATAATTCCAGCATCT
>JBNMJI010000272.1:0-2416 GCA_050873725.1 Roseburia sp. | reverse complement strand
GCCCGTCACAGTACTGGGTCAGAATCGGCTGGCGGACGTTCGGGCGGGAAAGGTAGCTGTTAAACATCTCATCGACAATATTGGAAATGTTGGAAAAAATGTTTCTGCCGTAGACAAATTTGTGGTCAAAGGCGGTGGAAGAAGTAATGGTAAAATCATAACCTTTGTTCCGGTACCATTCCGTATACACCCGGTTCAGTGTAAAGGACATAATCGCCAAAATGTTTGCACGGAGTGCTGCGTCCGGCCAGGTAGCATAGATTTCGCTGGAGGCAACATTTTTAATGTAATCCCGGTAGCGGACATAGTAGTCGTTGGCGGAAGAATCACTTGGCGGGCCATCATGGACGATGACATATTCCGGGATGACAACACGGCTTAAGACAATTTCGCCGCTTTCATTCATTGGCTTGATTTCATCCTCCGGGATTTTAGGCGGAAAATTGCCAAATAACGTATTGGCAGTAATGACAATGTTTCGTTCCAAGGGATTTTCAGCGGTGGCAGTTTCCATCCGGACATTTTGGACAGAAGTCTCATCCGGCAGAACGGAGATTCCGGAAATGTTGATGGGACGATAGCCGGGCGCATTTACCTGAATGGTATATTCTGAGTAAGGCTGGGATTCCGAAGGCTCCATGCTGTATTCCAAAGGTGGAGTCGGCAGCTCTAAAGTAGCCGTCTGACCGGAAATGTTGGTAGTCAGTTCTTCAATGGTTTCAGTTGGATTTCCGGTATAGGAAAGACTGATGGAGGCATCTTCAATGGGAAAAACACCACGCTCTGTGGTGACATTAATCTGCAGCTGTCCCTTGTCCGTGACATTTTGCATATAAGAAAGGTTTGACATATGGAAACCTCATGATATTTATTCCATAAAGTATATGCCGGAAAGCGGGAAAACGTGTTATACTGTTGCAGAATGAATGGAGAGAAAACATGGTAAATTATAAAATGATATTGCAATACGATGGCAGCAGATACAGCGGATGGCAGGTGCAGGGAAATACAGAGCAGACCATTCAGGGAAAGCTGCAGTCAGTATTGGAAAAAATGACAGAAGAAGAAATAGAGATACATGGCTCCGGAAGAACTGATGCGGGAGTGCATGCCATGGGACAGGTGGCAAATTTTAAACTTCAGAGAGCATATGAACCGGAAGAGATAAAGAAATATTGCAACCGGTATCTGCCGGAAGATATCGTGGTATTAGAGGTATCAGAAGTGCCGCTCCGGTTTCACAGCAGATTAAATGCAGTAAAAAAGACTTATTGCTACCGCATTTTCTTAGGAGAGAAGCCGGATGTATTCAGAAGAAAATATGTAACACCGGTGGCAGAAGCATTGGATATTACAAAAATGAAGGCAGCGGCAGAAGAACTGCTTGGCCCCCATGATTTCACTTCCTTTTGCGGCAACCGTCATTTCAAAAAATCAGCAGTGCGGACAATCTATGAGATCCGGATAGAAGAGAAAAAGGATGAACTTGATATATATTTTACCGGAAATGGATTCTTACAGAATATGGTGCGTATCCTTACCGGAACACTGTTAGAAGTTGGAATGGGAAAACGGGAAGTTTGTGAGATGAAAGAAATATTAGAGGGCAAAAACCGCAGTCTGGCAGGAACAATGGCAGCAGCAAAGGGACTGGTGCTTGTGAATGTAGAATACGAATAGATAAGGCAGAGAAAGCTTCATGGAGAAATGGATTGAAATCAGAAAAGGCGGCAATTTCATGGAAATGGCAAAGAAATATGGAATTGACCCGCTGATTGCCCGGATTATAAGAAACCGGGATATAATAGATGAAAAAGAAATTACAGAATATCTATATGGTGGAAAAGAGGCATTACATAATCCACATTTGTTAAAGGATGCGGATAAAGCTGCAGAAATTATTGCAGAGGGCATTGCAGAGAAAAGAGCCATGCGTATCATTGGCGATTATGATATTGATGGTGTCAATGCGACCTACATTCTATTAGAGGGAATCCGCCGGTGTGGAGGAAATGTGGATGCAGCAATCCCGGACCGGATGAAGGATGGCTATGGAATCAATGAGCATTTAATCGAGCAGGCTTTATCCGATGGAAAAGAACTTTTGATTACCTGTGACAATGGAATTGCAGCAATTGATGAGATTAATTTTGCGAAGGAAAAAGGCATGACCGTTGTAGTAACGGACCACCATGAAATTCCTTATCGCAATACGGAGCAGGGAAAGGAATTCCTACGGAGTAATGCGGATGCCATTGTAAATCCCAAGCAGAAGGACTGCCTGTATCCATGCAAAGGAATCTGCGGAGCAGTGGTGGCATGGAAGTTAGTGCAGGTGCTTTATGAGAGAATGGATATTCCAGTGAAAGAGGCAGATGACTTTATCGAAAATGCAGGTTTTGCAACGGTAGGGGAT
>JBNMJI010000271.1:0-2439 GCA_050873725.1 Roseburia sp. | reverse complement strand
GAAATTGCCCGGATTATTTCAAGATGGACTGGTATTCCTGTAGCCAAGCTTACCGAGAGTGAGTGAAACAAGACCCTTCATCTGGATGATGAACTCCACAAGAGGGTTATAGGTCAGGATGATGGTGTCACAAAGGTTACAGAGGCAATCATCCGTTCAAAGGCTGGCATCAAGGACCCTACAAAGCCAATCGGTTCATTTATGTTCCTTGGACCAACTGGTGTAGGTAAGACAGAGCTTGCCAAAGCATTAGCAAGCAGTCTTTTTGATGATGAATCCAATATGGTTCGTCTTGATATGAGTGAGTATATGGAGAAATATTCCGTCTCCCGTCTGATTGGAGCACCTCCTGGATATGTAGGCTATGATGAAGGTGGTCAGCTGACCGAAGCAGTCCGCCGGAAACCGTATTCCGTAGTCCTCTTTGATGAGGTGGAAAAGGCACATCCGGATGTCTTTAACGTACTGCTTCAGGTGCTGGATGACGGACGAATTACCGATTCCCAGGGACGTACGGTAGACTTTAAGAATACCATTATTATCATGACTTCTAACTTAGGCTCCATGCATCTGTTGGAGGGCATTGACGAAAATGGCGAGATTCGTCCGGAAGCAGAAGAAGCTGTCATGGAAGAACTGAAAGGTAACTTCCGACCGGAATTTTTGAACCGTCTGGATGAAATCATTATGTTTAAGCCACTGACCAAAGATAACATCGGTAACATCATTAAGTTGCTGATGGCAGATTTGAATAAACGTCTTGCAGACCGTGAACTGAAAGTGGAGCTGACGAAGGCTGCAGAGGATTATATTACCGAGAAAGGTTATGACCCGGTATATGGTGCAAGACCGCTGAAACGTTTCCTGCAGAAATATGTGGAGACACTGGCAGCAAAACTGATTCTTGCAGATAAAGTCAGAGAAGGAGATACCATTCTTATCGACCTTACCGATGGAGAACTGACCGCCAGCGCAAAACCGGCAACTGCCTGAAATGGTTCAAGCCTGACATAATAAGAAACGCAGTTGCTGCATATATTGTCAGGAGAGCAGATAAGTAACGGTGTAAAATGAGTCGAATCCGAAAAGTATTAATGTGGATGAATCTGGCACTGGCGGTATTGGTAATTGCCGCCGGAGCCTGCCGGATCCGTGTGAATCATCTGGCAAGTGCAGAGAGTATGAATACGAAGGAGACAGGTGGAGTGAAAGAACCATCTAATCTGGCAGAAGAGGATGAGACAGAACATATAAAAGAGGTTGCATTGACATTTGACGATGGACCAAGCCCGGAATGTACGAAAGATTTACTGGAAGGGCTGAAGGAACGCAATGTCAAAGCAACCTTTTTTGTCATTGGAGAGAAAGCAGAAGCCTATCCGGATTTGATAAAGAAGATTAAGGATGACGGGCATATCATAGGAAATCATTCCTATACCCATGTGAATCTTGGCATCTTATCGAAGGAGGATGCCTGCGAGCAGGTTCGAAAGACCAATGATGTCATTTATCAGATTACCGGGGAATATCCGCAGTTTTTGCGTTCTCCGTTCGGAAGCACCCAGAAGAATCTGGACTGCCAGATGAATATGATAGAAGTGCTCTGGGATGTGGACCCTAGGGACTGGGAGGTGCAGAATAAGGAAAAAGTCGTCAATAAAGTAATGACGGATGTCAAAGATGGTGATATTATTTTATTACATGACGGTTATGACAGCAGTATGCTGGCAGCCTTTGAGATTATTGACCGGCTGCAGGCACAGGGTTATGAATTTGTGACAGTAGATAAGCTGATATTTGAGCTGCCCTGATGGGAAAAAGAATGTTTCATTGAATTTTCTGTGTGTTTTCACCGGAAAATCGAGAAAAATTACCAGATTAGACTTGTCAAAAGGCAAAAATTAGGGTATGGTATCTTAGGATGAAATGAATTATTTTAAAGCTCAAATGTCATTTTGAAACCGAAAAAGTATAAAAATGAAGAAAAATAAGAGTAAAAATGCAAGATTCATTTTGAAATTATGCAAGGAGCAAAAATGGATTTATTTGATTACATGCGGGAACAGAATATGGAAAAAGAGTCTCCCCTTGCGGCAAGACTTCGTCCTACAACCTTAGACGAAGTAGTCGGGCAGGAACATATTATTGGAAAGGACAAGCTGTTATATCGTGCTATCAAGGCAGATAAGTTAAGTTCCATTCTTTTCTATGGACCGCCGGGAACCGGAAAGACCACACTGGCAAAAGTAATTGCCAATACCACCAGTGCCGAATTTCTTCAGATGAATGCTACCTCTGCGGGAAAGAAGGACATGGAAGAAGTGGTGCAGCAGGCAAAGAACAATCAGGGAATGTATGGAAAGAAAACGATTCTTTTCATCGACGAGATTCATCGTTTTAACAAAGGACAGCAGGACTACCTTCTGCCATTTGTAGAGG
>JBNMJI010000270.1:0-2445 GCA_050873725.1 Roseburia sp. | reverse complement strand
GTATATGAATATCGGTTCTAAGTTACGATACCTGATTGAAGAAACTAACATTACCCAGCGACAGCTTGCAGATGCACTACATATCTCTCCTTCTGCTCTGAATGGATATATCAATCAGGGGAAAGAACCTGACTATGCAACTTTAGTAAGAATAGCCGACTATTTTCATACTTCTACCGACTATCTGCTCGGTCGCAGTAACATCCGCAATGCCAGTCTGACGCACCTCAACAGCTGTGAGGGCGAACTGCTAAGTATCTATCATACCCTTTCCAGCTATAACCAGCAGCTTTTCTTAGAAGAATTAAAGGCCGTCGACCGGATGATTTCCCGGGCAACAGCCTCGCCGCTGAAATAAATATTGTAAAATAAGTTTCAGTATATATTGTATATTCAACCAATAAGTTTCTTTTTTATCAGGCAGGAGACGGCAAAAGCCCGTAAGCAGCACTAAGAATTCTGTGTATGTCTTTTTTCTTCCGGCAAACGGTGCATATTCGCATCCATGCTCAAATGCACCTCACGGACACATCCCTGTGTCCGTGTTGCCGGTTACTGACAGAATACCAAGTGCTGCTAACGGGCTTTTTTAAGTCTCCTGCCTTGATAAAAAAGAGACTTATTCTTCCTGATATTTATCATAAATTTTATGTCTACTATTACTATCTGCTATTTTTACGATAGTTAATCCTCATCAAAATAGCCGATGTATTTTACATCATATTTTCCTGTCGGGAACATTTCGTGGTACAGGTCTACAAAGTAGTCATCGGTCATGCTTGCGATGTAATCTACCACAAGCTGATTCGGCTCTGTTTCCATATACTGTTCCTTCGAGAAGGTTCTGCTAAACCGGTTATTCTCTGCCACATATACAATGTGGTGGCGGTAGAGCCAGGAATTTTCATTCTTATCTTTTGCATCTTTCAATAACTGATAATACATCTCCTCAAACATCGGATTCAGATTTTCCCGAATTACTTTTTCGATTTTCTCATTATGATAGATATATTCATAATTTTCATTCTTTGCAAGTTTCAACTGCTGAAAATACGCTTCATCCATGGAAAGATATGGTTTACCATAGCTGTTTTCAATAATATTAACTACCATGTTATTGATGATTTCTGCATTGCTGCTGCCTATGGTATCTCCGTTAAATCCTCTGTCATCCGGCAGAAGATGCAGGCGGATAGCATCCTGTCTGTCCTTTCCAAGATATGCTATGATATCACAAATCCGCATCACACAGGCTTCTAACGTTCCCGGTACAAGATGTGTAATGCCATCTTCCTTCTGATAGCACATTTCCACTTCTGCATCCAGATCTGCAAAGGTCTTTGCCTTCTTCGGCCGATACTCCTGCTGCTCCATCTCACCGTTATGACAAAGGACACCATCCAGGGTCTGCAGACTGATATTTCTCTGTCCCAGTACGTCCAGCACACGCACACTATGTACATTGTGGTTAAAATACCGCCCGGTCTCCCCCTGCAAAAGTGCACTCAAAATCCGTTCTCCGGCATGTCCAAATGGAGTATGCCCGATATCATGACCTAAAGAAATTGCTTCGATTAAATCCTGATTGAGGTTTAAAACATTTCCAATATTCCTTGCAATTCTTGAAACAAGCTGCACATGCTGTGCCCTTCTTGAAATATCATCATTCCGGTAAAGAGAAAATACCTGTGTCTTATCTCCATAGCGGTTATAATATGGCAGATGCATAATTTTCTCAATGTCCCGGACAAAGGCAGGTCTCCAGAGATTTGCCTTATCATGATTCATTTCCCGGCGCAAAATCTGTTCATCGGAAAAAGCATAGGGATTTACCCTATGCTCTTTTCTGTCTTCTATAATTCTCTGTTGTAACTCTTCCGAAAGATTATGATATGCTCCCATTTTTTACTCCCATTTATCACACTATGCCTGAAGCTGATGTGTCAGTTCGATTAAATTCTCTGTCTCTGCCATCAGGTGTTCTACACTCTTCTGGTTCTTCTCGCAGGTAGTCAGTGTATTATTGGTATGAGCTGCCACCTCTTCTGAAATAGCTGAAATCGTCTGGATACTATCCATAATGCCTGCATTAGCACTTTCTAATTCTTTTACAATGCCGGATAAAGCATCTGACTGGCTCTGCACACGACTGGAGTTATCCTCTATCGTATGGAAGCTATCTGCTGTTTCATTCACTGTTACATTCTGATGCTCAATCTGTGAAATCATACTCTCGATAATTGTAACTACTTTTTCCAATTCTTCTGATACATTCCGAATCAGTTCTTCAATGCTGACGGTTGCTTCCTGTGTCTGGGTTGCCAGACCGGAAATCTCAGACGCAACTACAGCAAAGCCTCTTCCCGCCTCACCGGCACGGGCTGCTTCAATAGATGCATTCAATGAAAGCAGGCTGGTTTCTGATGTAATATTATTATTAACTTC
>JBNMJI010000269.1:0-2468 GCA_050873725.1 Roseburia sp. | reverse complement strand
CGATTATCGTAACAACAGCAGTGGTTTATTTTGCTAAGCTTCCGGTCAATACCATCGGAAGTGTTTACGGTGAATTAAATTCTGCATTTCCAAGTTTCCATGTTCCATCCCTTTCCATGAAGCTGGTACAGGAAATGTTATCCCCGGCATTTACCATTGCAATCTTAGCAGGAATTGAGTCTTTGCTGTCTGCAGTTGTTTCCGATGGTATGATTGGTGATACCCATAAATCCAACGCCGAGTTAGTAGGACAGGGGCTTGGAAATATTTTCTCCGGGCTCTTTGGCGGAATTCCTGCCACCGGAGCAATTGCCAGAACTGCTGCCAATGTCCGAAACGGTGGACGTACTCCCATTGCCGGCATTACCCACTGCATCACTTTAACTATTATTCTTCTGGTGCTGATGCCATTAGCTGCACTGATTCCAATGACAACGCTGGCTGCCGTACTTTTAGTAGTTGCCGCTAACATGGCAGACTGGTCCTCTTTCTTCCGCCTTTGCAAGATGGCTCCTAAGAGTGACATCATCGTTCTGGTTGCCACCTTTTTCTTAACGGTATTTTTCGACCTTGTGGTTGCAATCGAAATCGGTGTTGTATTAGCTGCTTTGCTTTTCATGAAACGTATGGCAGAAACGGCCGATATCAAAGCATGGAAATACACAGATTCTCCTGATATTACACCGGGTGAAGCAGAAAAACTGCGTGACATTCCACATTCCATCAGTGTTTTTGAAATTTGTGGTCCGATGTTTTTCGCTGCGGCAGACCAGATTCTCAATATCAACAGCAACCATCATACGAAGGTTGTTGTCATCCGTATGCGTAGTGTTCCTGCCATCGATGCCAGCGCAATGCGGTCTCTCCACGAACTTGCCAACCGTGCAAAACGCAAAAATATCACGCTGGTATTCTCCCATGTCAATGAACAGCCGATGCGTGTTATGGAAAAAGACGGTTTTATTGAATTGATTGGAAAAGAGAATTTCCATGCAAATATTGTAGATGCACTGGATTATGCAGAAGCACTGGCAAAATAAAATATAATATAAAATGCACCGCAAATGCTGTTTTCATATTCAGCATTGTGGTGCACTTTTCTTATACCTCTCCCGCCTATACTTCTCCTTTTCTGAAACTTCTTAGCATAGAAAGAAAGGATTTCTCTTTTATAATTGCAATCCCCTGTTCTTCATCCCCCAGCACGATAAGTTTATCTCCAGTCTCTATCTGGAATAGCTTCCGTGCTTTGGCGGGAATCACAATCTGTCCCTTATCACCGACCTTTACCATTCCAAATACATGTTTTCCTTTGGGTGGTACTCCAAGTCCCATACCATCCTCATTTTTATAATTTACCAGATCATCTAACATCACTCCGAAAATGTCTGCCAAGGCTTTGCATTTTTCAATATCCGGCAGGGACTCTCCCGTCTCATATTTTGATACGGTCTGACGGCTGACCATCAGGCGGTCTGCCAGTTCCTCCTGGGACATATTGTTGATTTTACGCAGTGAAATCAGATTATCTTTAAACATTCTTTTTCTCCTTTTTTACTCCCAGCACGCACCAGCGTACAATTGGGATTCTTACTATAATTTCATAACAGAGCAAGCCACCGACATATGCAGCCACCAGTCCGATGAGATATAAACTCCATCCAGGAAGTGTGGTATGCTGTGTCAGCTCATAAGCCGTTGCTGACAATGCCAGATAGTGAAATACATAGAGTCCAAAACTCTTTTTATTGCAGAATGCAGTAAATGCATTACGCTTATCACCCCAGCGTTTCATGCATCCAATGATTGCAAGGCACATCAGCCATGCATAAGCGATTGCCAGTGGACAGTTTACCACCGGTGCCTCTGCATAATTCTCTCCATAATATATATAAGTATAAGCAATTCCCAATGCAACTGCAATGGCAGAAAGCGGAATACAATATTTCTTTAACCGGTCAGTCACTGCCTCTTCTGAAAATACATAATAGCCCAGCAGAAATGCACAGCCATAAATACCGAAACGATAAACGCAGATAACCGGTGTATTTAAAATCTGTGCTGCTCCCCATACTACAATGCCCAGCAGTAAAAGTACTACCATATTCGCCTTTGCTCCGATTTTAAGCAGTCTGCCTTTTTCGATTTTACGAAGAAGTACTAACACCAGTGATACGACCCAGAGTACCTGCAATGTCCAAAGCACGCCGACTCCGGAAACTACCATAATCGGATACAGGACAAATCCCGGCACGGAATCCGGAATATTAGAAAATGCTCCACTGATTGCCATATTAAAATAGCCCTGCAGCCAGCCGATTACGAATAAACCGATTGTGGATGGTACGAGAAGTTTTCTGGTTCTTGCCCGGATAAATTCCTTATCCGAATGATGCTCCAAATAGTATTTTGCCGACATTCCACTTATGATGAATAATATTACCATAAACCACGGATATAGCAGATAT
>JBNMJI010000268.1:0-2504 GCA_050873725.1 Roseburia sp. | reverse complement strand
AGATTGTAGTGCTTCATATGAAGGAACTGATTTACACAGGAATTTTTGCAGTACTTGGAATATTGCTGGTATTATTGTTAGTCTATATGTTTTCCCCGGATAAAGATGAGGAGAGCCGGGAGACCATGAAATATGTGGCAGGGGTATATACGTCTTCCATCATATTTAATGATAAAACCGTGGATGTGGAGGTTGTGGTGGATGAGAATAAAATCAATTCCATTTCGCTGGTAAATCTCGATGAAACTGTAACCGCAATGTATCCGTTGATGCAGCCGGCACTGGATAATTTGAAAGAACAGATATATGAAAATCAGTCGACCGATAATCTCAGTTATTCCGATGATAATCAGTATACTTCCATGGTGCTGATTCGTGCCATTGATGATGCGTTGGAAAAAGCAGCGGTTGCCCCGGAGACAGAGACAGAGTAAAGAGGCAGAGCAAAGAGCTGGAGTAAAAAGGCCGGAAAATGTGTGGAATGAAGGATTAAAAAAGTATGAAATGATACGACAGAAATAGGAAAAGGAAAACAAGAAAAAGGCTTGTCAGTGCCGGCACCAAAAAGCTATAATAAGGAAATGGAGAATACAATACAATATGAACTGACACCAAAAAAAGTAAAAAATATTATTATCCGGGTAAAAGCCAATGGCGTAGTGGCAGTAACAATGCCCTATCGCATGAGCAGAAAGAAAGTGGATGCATTTGTGCAGAGCAAGGCAGAGTGGATTCGCATGATGCAGAAGAAGCTGGCAAATCAGCAGCGGATAGATGTGGATGCACTGGAATGGAACCGGCAGAAGGAGCAGTATCTAAAGGATATACTGCTGCGGGAGTATGAATTGTTTAAAGATTATCATATTCCCATGCCAACGGTCAGATTCCGCAGTATGACCAGCCGCTATGGAAGCTGCTGCAAAGCAAAGGCATCCATTACTTTGAATAAAGTATTGGCAGACCTTCCGTTGGAATGTGCAGAATATGTCGCTGCTCATGAACTGGCACACCTGGTAGAAGCAAATCACAGCAGACGATTTTATCATGTGCTGGATACTGTGATGTCAGATCATAGAATACGAGAAAAGAGGTTGAAAGAATATGCGTTATTCCATGGAAAACGAGAGCATGAAGGTGGAAGTTGAGTCTCTTGGAGCAGAACTGAAATCCGTGCTTGGCAAGAAAAGTAATATTGAGTATATGTGGTGCAGCAATCCGGAGTATTATAAACGGAGTGCTCCAAATCTGTTCCCAATCGTCGGAAGCTTAAAAGACGGAGCTTATCATTATCAGGGAAAGACTTATAAGATGGGACAGCATGGATATGTCCGTGATGTAGAGTGGAAGGTGGAGAAAAAAGATGAAAATACACTTATTTTCACCCACCAGTCCGATGAGACAACAAAAGAAAAGTATCCATTCGATTATGAGATGGAATTAATCTATCATATGAATGGCAACAGACTGGAAATTACATGGAACATAAAGAACACCGGTAAGGAAAAAATGTATTTTTCCTGTGGATTCCATCCATGTTTCTCCTGCCCGGTGCATGGTGAAGCAGACAAGAGCGGTTACGGTTATGACATGCACATGAACGGAAATGCTGTCTGCCGTGACTTTGACGTAGAATCCGGCCTGGCATTAAACAGCGAGAGCGAGCTTAAGTTAGAAAATGGATTTGCGGCATTTACGAAGGATTTCTTTGACAATGGTGCTTATGTAGTAGAGAATAACCAGACTCATGAAGTATCCCTGCGCGACCCGGAAGGAAAGAATTACTTAAATGTGTATTTCCCGGAGGCTCCATTATTCGGACTCTGGTCAGCAGAGAAGAAAAATGCACCATATGCAGCTATTGAACCATGGTTTGGAAGATGCGATAAAGAGGATTTTAACGGAAGCTTAGAAGAAAGAGAATGGGGACATGCGTTAGAGCAGGGTGCATGCTTTCAGGCAACATACACCATAGAAATTGCAGGAGAAGATTAATTTTCATGCATTTTCTTATCTTCCGCTAAGAGTTCTTCATGAAGTGCAATGGAATCCCAGTTGATATTGTGCTCCGTAAGAACGGCTTTCAGACCGATTCTTGTGAGATGAAGTTTTTTAAATTCCATCAGGAAACGGTCTAAAAGTGCATTATCAAAGCCTTTAAATACCAGCATTTCATCGGTAAAGCCATCGCCGGTATAGACCTCTTCTTTCAAAGGGAAACCGTCAATCCCTGCGAGGGCACCTAAAGTCTGGTTATATTGTTCTTTGGTGATAATACGGATTTTTATTTTTAACCGGAGGCAGAGCATTTTTAATGTTCTGCCTTTGCTGTTTTCTAAATTATAAAATAATAAAACCGGATGTATAGGGGAAAACTCCTTTCTTAATGAGGTAGAAATTATCTACCATTCAGCCATAAAGTATAAGGTTTCCGGGGGGAAATGGCAAGTATAAAAGATTGCATTTTTATATATTTTTTATTATAATGAAGAATCATAGTTAAAAGT
>JBNMJI010000267.1:0-2539 GCA_050873725.1 Roseburia sp. | reverse complement strand
TGGTAGTAGATATCTTAGTAAATGGGAAAGATCCTGCAACAACAGCAGTACAGACCATGAGCAACGGAATTGCAACTGTAAATACAGATGTGGCAAGCCAGCTTGGAATTGACTACAGCGTATTTGACGGTATGTGTGAAAAAGTAGTAGAGATTCAGACCGCAGAAGAGTTTGAATAAAAAGATAAAACGATAGTATGATAAGATAATCAGGGGGATAAAAGAATGGGCTCCATATTTACAGTATCCATTTTACAAAGTGCATTAGAGCTAGGGTGTATATACGCCCTGGTTGCACTGGCATTGTTTGTTTCATTTTCCATATTAAATATTGCAGATTTGTCAACCGATGGCTGCTTTACCTTAGGCTGTGCCGTATGTGCCATGGTAACGATACAGGGTCATCCGATTCTGGCACTGGCAGCAGCAATGTTAGCCGGTGTATGTTCCGGATTTATCACAGTATTTCTGCAGACAAAGCTTGGAATTGAATCAATTCTGGCAGGAATCATTGTAAATACGGGGCTCTATACCATTAATATTGCAGTCATGGGATTTGCTTCCCAGGTGAACCTGTTTAACTGCAATACCATATTTACCATGGCAAAAAATGCTATTGGTGGTGGCTGGTATAAACTGATTGTGGCAGCATTAATCGTACTGGTAATCGGCGTGATTTTATCCGCATTTTTAAATACCAGATTAGGTCTTTCCATCCGGGCAACCGGTGATAATGCTGACATGGTAAAAGCCTCCAGCATTAATCCATCCTTTACGATTACCGTAGGTCTTTGTGTAGCCAATGCAATGACTGCATTATCCGGCGGTGTATTAGCACAGTACCAGAAATCCTGCGATATCAACCTTGGAACCGGTATGGTAACCATTGCACTTGCCAGCCTGATTATCGGAGAATCCATTATCGGAAAAGGCTCCATGTTCCGCAGAGTATTAGGCGTTGTATTAGGAAGCTGCCTGTACCGTTTCTTAGTAGCCGTTGCATTAAGACTGAATGTTCCGGCAGAGGCACTGAAACTGGTTTCTGCAATTATCGTAGCAATTGCAATTGCATTCCCGTTCTTAAAGAAGAAGGCAGCGTTTGTCAGACAGAAGAGCGCAGCACAGAAGAAATTAAAAGACAATATGCGTCTGGCAGAAGCAAATACAAAGGAAATGGGAGGTGACCGATAATGTTAGAAATGAAGCATGTATCTAAGACATTTAATTCGGGAACCGTAAATGAAAAGAAAGCATTGTGTGATTTGAACCTGGTTCTTGAAGATGGAGATTTTGCTACAATCGTAGGAAGTAATGGGGCAGGAAAATCAACTACATTTAATGCGATTACAGGTGCGTTCTATGTAGATGAAGGACAGATTATTCTAGATGGAGAGGATATTACATATAAGAAAGAATTTTTGCGCAGTAAAGTCATTGGTCATCTGTTTCAGGACCCGTTAAAGGGAACAGCACCACATATGACCATTGAAGAAAATATGGCACTGGCATATCTTCGTGCATCCGGAAAAGAAAATGCATTTTTCAGCAGAATCCGTAAATCCGATAAAGAAAAATTCAGAGAACTGTTATCCCAGCTTGATATGGGTCTGGAAGACAGAATGAAGCAGCCGGTGGGATTGTTATCCGGCGGTCAGAGGCAGGCACTTACCCTTCTGATGGCAACGATGGTGACCCCGAAGATTCTTCTTTTGGATGAGCATACGGCAGCACTTGACCCTGCAACCGCAGAGAAAGTATTGGAACTGACGAAAAAAATTATTGCAGAGCATCATATTACCTGTCTTATGGTAACCCATAATATGCATCAGGCACTAGAGCTTGGCAACCGGATTCTGATGATGGATTCCGGAAATATTGTCCTTGATTTAAAGGATGAAGAGAAGAAGAAAATGACGGTAGACAGCCTTTTGGAGCAGTTCCGCATCCAGGCAGGAAAGCGTCTTGACAATGACAGAATTTTAATGTCAGCACGGTAAAAATAGAAATTGGTAAATTTTTTTAAGAAACAAGTGTCGGAAAATGTTGATTTTCTGACACTTTTCCTATATGATTAAATCTAGTGGTCTGGAATTCCACGAGTTGATGTAAACAAAGTATGGAGGTACAGTATGTATCCTATTATAAAAAAGGAAAAACTGGCAGATAAGATTCATCTTATGGATGTCAAAGCAGAGCGTGTAGCAAAATCTGCAAAGCCAGGACAATTTGTAATCGTGAAAATCGATGAAGAAGGTGAGCGTATACCACTTACCATCTGTGATTATGATGAGAAAGCCGGAACTGTAACAATTGTATTCCAGACAGTTGGAGCATCTACAGAGCGTATGGCATATTTAGAGGAAGGAGATGCATTCCAGGATTTTGTTGGACCACTGGGCTGTCCATCCGACCTTATTGAGGAAGATATAGAAGAGTTAAAGAAAAAGAAAATCGTATTTATCGCCGGAGGAGTTGGAACAGCACCGGTTTACCCACAGGTAAAATGGTTACATGAACATGGGGTAGACTGTGATGTTATC
>JBNMJI010000266.1:0-2547 GCA_050873725.1 Roseburia sp. | reverse complement strand
GCCAAGATGTTTGGCAAGGGTAAGTCCACCGGAACCGGTAATCATCGGTGCCAGCTTTAAATTTCCAAGCTTATTAAATGCCTTTTTTAATAAATCCGTTAATGTTTCACGGATATTGGCAAAATGTCTTTCGTAGTCTGCAAAAAGCAGCTCATTATTTTCACCGAGAACAGCGATTTTAACGGTTGTGGAACCGATATCTATTCCCAGTTTGTTAAGATTTTTGTTTTCCATAATAATCACCCTGTATTAGTCTGTTACTTCATATTAATAATGTGTTTCGCAAATTCCAAAACAAAGTCCATTATACGACAGTATTTTTCAAAAAACAATTCCTAATAGAAGAATTTATGGATTGTTTAGAAATATGTGGGAATCTGAAATTTTTATGAAGAAATCCCAGTGTCGTTGACAAATCTTTGGAGATACTTCTATAATAATAGACAGATTGCAATAAACTAATTTATGAAATATGAGGTGTAATATGAATTTTTTGAATAAAATGGAGCGTAAAATTGGGAAATATGCCATCCCGAATCTGATGATTTATCTGATTGCAGCATATTGTATCGGATTTGTGATTAATGCAGTACAGCCGTCTTTTTTGCTGATGCTGACCTTAAGCCCGTATCATATTCTGCATGGACAGGTGTGGAGACTGATTACCTGGATTCTGATGCCGACAGACACCAGAGTATTTTCGCTGCTGATTATGGCACTTCTTTATTATCAGCTGGGTTCAGCGCTGGAACGAAGCTGGGGCACGTTCCGTTTTAATGTTTATATTTTCGGCGGAATGTTATTTACTGTAATCGGAGCGTTTATTTTATATGGAATATATGCAGCAACCGGAACCGGAAGCTTAGAAACAATTTCACTGATTTCAAGCCTTACTTTCTCTACGAATTATATCAATCTGACCATATTCCTTGCCTTTGCGGTCATGTATCCGGAAATGCAGATTTTACTGTTCTTTATTATTCCGGTAAAAATGAAGTGGATGGCAGTGGTATATGCGGTACTGATTGCGATTAATCTGATTTTAACCAGCTGGGGCGGCAGAATTGCTATCATTATGTCCATCTTAAACTTCCTGATTTTCTTCCTGTCTACCAGAAATTACAGAAGGGTATCACCGAAGGAAATTCACCGGAAAAGAGCATTTAAGGCTCAGATGCGGGAGCCGAGAAGAGGCAGCATGGTGACAAAGCATAAATGTGCAGTCTGCGGAAGAACCGAACTGGATGATCCGAATCTGGAATTCCGTTTTTGCTCAAAATGTGATGGCAATTACGAATACTGTCAGGATCATCTGTTTACCCATCAGCATATCAAGCACAGCTAGG
This sequence comes from Roseburia sp., assembly GCA_050873725.1. GTDB lineage: Bacteria > Bacillota > Clostridia > Lachnospirales > Lachnospiraceae > Roseburia_C. The sequence goes on along the minus strand of JBNMJI010000266.1, from coordinate 1,201 downwards.
CAACATTTTGACGGAACTCCAAAAATCGTTATTGATTTAGCGGGCGTTTGACTTTATAATAGATATATTAGCGAAGAAACGAACCCAGGAGGAAGACAAAATGGAAAACGAAGCTGTCTCCAAGAATTTTATTGAGCAGATTATCGACAAAGATTTAGCAGAAGGACATTGCAAAACGGTGCATACCAGATTTCCACCGGAACCAAATGGCTATTTGCATATCGGACATGCCAAATCTATTCTTTTAAATTATGGACTGGCACAGGAATATAACGGTTTATTTAATATGCGTTTTGACGATACCAATCCGACCAAAGAGCGAAGCGAATTCGTAGAGTCAATCAAAGAGGATATTAAATGGCTGGGTGCCGATTGGGGTGACAGACTGTTTTTTGCATCCAATTATTTTGATCAGATGTATGAAGCAGCTGTAAAACTGATTAAGAAGGGCAAAGCATATGTTTCTGACTTAAGTGCAGAAGAGATGCGCGAGTACCGCGGAACCTTAAAGGAGCCGGGAAAAGAAGACCCGTCAGCCGGAAGAAGTGTAGAAGAGAACTTAGAACTGTTTGAAGCGATGAAAGATGGCAAGTATGCAGACGGTGAGAAAGTATTGCGTGCCAGAATTGACATGGCTTCTCCAAATATGAATATGCGAGACCCGGTTATTTACCGTGTAGCACATATGACACATCAGAATACAGGAGATAAATGGTGCATTTATCCGATGTACGATTTCGCACATCCAATCGAGGATGCAATTGAAGGAATTACACATTCTATCTGTACACTGGAATTCGAAGACCACAGACCTTTATATGACTGGGTTGTCCGTGAGTTAGAGTATGAGAATCCACCAAAGCAGATTGAGTTTGCAAAATTATATCTTACCAATGTGGTAACCGGTAAGCGTTATATTAAGAAACTGGTAGAAGAACACATTGTAGACGGATGGGATGACCCGCGTCTGGTATCCATTGCCGCTTTGAGAAGAAGAGGCTTTACACCGGAGTCTATTAAGATGTTTGTAGAGTTATGCGGCGTTTCCAAGGCAAACAGTTCAGTAGATTATGCAATGTTAGAATATTGTATCCGTGAGGATTTGAAATTAAAACGTTCCCGCGTGATGGCAGTATTAGATCCGATTAAGGTTATCATTGATAATTATCCGGAAGACCAGATTGAATACTTTGATGTAGTC